>JAYKJC010000023.1:0-3934 GCA_035285885.1 Leptolyngbyaceae cyanobacterium
CCCAAGCCCTGTGCCCAGGCGATCGTGGTTAACCCCATTTGCTGAGCCACCAACATCAGTCCCCCATAGTAAAAGGGATTCATGGCGCTCGTCGCATCTTGCATCAGGCTTCCGCCGCCCCAGATAAACGCATCGCAGCTTTGTAGCGTACGGGTGACAGCGCGGAGTGAGCGCCGATTGCACGCGGTAATGCCATACTGAGCACGGGTTTGAGACGGGTTACCCGATAAAACAACGGGCGTCACATGGGACGGCAGCATTTGCAGTAGGGACGCCAGCAACGCCTCATCCCCAGCATTATCCATTCCGTAATAACCGCATAGTGCAACTTGCATGTCTTTGCTCTGTCCTACCCACACACAGGTACAATCAACGGTGGTAAGCCCGTTCTCCTTACGTTTAAGGACTACCCTACAATCAACTGATTGCCTTCCTTACAATAAGTCAAAATCGAACCGGGGATGAAACTCTATGAATGCACTTTCAATTCCAACCTGGATCATCCATATTTCAAGCGTGATTGAGTGGATCGCGGCGATCTGGTTTATCTGGTTGTATGCAGAGGTCAGACAGATGACTGCGTGGCGGTATTTGGCGATCGCCATGTTGCCCGCATTAGTGAGTGCAATGTGTGCCTGCACCTGGCACTTTTTCGACAATCCGCCCGATTTAGAATGGTTGGTTACGCTGCAGGCGGCGATGACCGTAGTGGGGAACTGCACGCTGTGCTTAGCAGCATTCTTGATTTGGCGAAATAGCCGTGTGGCTTCCAAAGCCGATTGATCGACAGAATTTGTGGTGTCAACAGATGCTTAAAGCTCTGGTGTGCTTGATTCGATGAGAGGGCGATCGCACCGCTTCTGTGGGTTCAACCGGATAGCCACGCTGCGATCGTCACAGTCGTAAAGGTCGTAACTCCGATCTAAAGGAAATAATAGGTTTCGTTACCTCAACCCGGATGATGGTGATGGCGATCGCATTTACCTCAGATATATTATCCAAAAGCTTTAGCAACTAAATCCACCCAATCTTATCAATATGACTAACGGCAGTGAGCCTAGCAGTGCGGACACCACCGAAAAGTCAAATATGCAAGATGGCAGCCAATTGATCCGAAACACTGATGCTAGCCAAGGGACTTAAGTAGAGATGCTAACCTCTTCTTTTCAACGACATAGACGTTACGCAGTTGTCCAGATGGTAAAGATACTTGAGCATCAGAAAAGGCTAAAACTGGGGTCACAAATTTGAATCCTTTCTGTTTCTTGACTTGTAATGCTTGCTTCATTACCTGAGAAATGAAGTCTTTCTCAAACGAGTATTTTGTTGCTCCTATATAGCGTTGTAACTGTTCACCCTCCCTTATTACCTTGCCTTTGTGAGATTTGACATCAATGACGTAAACCTTGTTTTTGGGTGAAATACAAACAATATCAGCATCCCCCAGTTTGTTACCTAAACGCATACCATACTCAACTTTCCATCCCTCTTTTTCCAACTGCTCCAATACCTGAGCAGTAGATTCCTCACCCTTAGCGCCTTGATCAGCTCTATTTGCTCGTTTCCACAAGGCAAAACCATTAGCCACTAATCCCAAAGCAATAGCAATGAGCATTACGTAGAATATTGGTGGCATATCCAGAGAAGATTGAGGTTCAGAGGAATTTGTGGAAGTTAGCGACTGGAGCAAATCATCCAAGGCTCTGATCAATATAAGTGGCAGCAAGATGATGCATCCTGCTGCAATAAAGGAAGTAATTGCTTTCACTCGCCGTTTCAAAGCAAGTTCACGTATATTTTGGCCTGCTTGACGACCTTGTTTTGGCACAGCTTTAGTGGAAAACTCCTAAGATTCAGTCAAATCTCAAGTAAAGTTACAAGCTAACTCTTTAATTAGAAAGAAAATTTCCACCTAACCACCTGCGAGGAGTAATTAGGTGGAAAAAAGTCAGCCTAAATCGCCTATATGGTTAATTAGACGGAAATTTGTCAGTCTAATCATTTCATATGGATGATTAGGCAGAAAATTGCGACGCATTTATTCGTCGCTAGGCTTCTTACAGCAACGTCAGGATATAGATGAGAAGGAAAAGGACGATCCAGATGATGTCAACGAAGTGCCAGTAGATTTCAGCCATCTCCACACCCACATGCTTGCTGGCGTTGTAGTGACCGTCGCGGCGCGATCGCCAAATTACCCCCAAGATCAACAGCAATCCCACAAAAACGTGGAGGCCGTGAAATCCGGTGAGAATATAGAAGCAATTGGAGAAGACATTGGTAGCGAGTCCGTAGCCGAGGGTGTTGTATTCATACACCTGACCCGCAAGGAAAATCGCGCCCATTGCAAACGTGAGCCAGTACCACAGGCGCATTCCTTTCACATCATTCTGCTTAATTGCTGTATCACCTTTGTGAATGACGAAGCTACTGGATACCAGAATAATGGTGTTGATGGCCGGAAGCAGGAGTTCTACTTCGGTGCCTTCGGGAGGCCACTCGACAGAGAGTCCCCACATGACCAGGTAAGCGGCGAAAAAGCCGCCAAACATCAATGATTCTGACGCTAGAAATGTGATCAGTCCCCACACCCGTAAGTCGGAGTGTTCTTCGTGATGGGCGTCTGCGCCATGAGCGTCGCTTGTGGTCACATGGAGCCCAGTTTGTGCGGTGTCAACCATAATCGAGTTCCTTCGTTCTGAATGTTCGTTCTGGATGTTTGTTTTGGATGCTTGTTATTAATGCTTCTGAGTGGTGGCAGTCGTAGAAGCTAACTCAAGGGACATTGCAGAGTATGTGTTTAGTGAGAGTTTCGTCCGATCTCTCTAAATTTCTGGTTCCCTGACTCTGGCAGGGAGCCACTGCGGGAGCCTCTGGCTCCAATTTGAGTGGGAGCCAGAGGCTCTCGCGGGCATTCCCAGCGAGACGCTGGGAACAAGGAGTACCCTAAACAAGTACATTGCTCTGCAATGTACTTGTTTACGCTACTGAGTGGATGCGTTTTCTAAGGCAGGCACGTTTGGAATGCGCTTACCCATGCCGTAGTCGTAGGGGCCGGTTTCAGCGGCGGGCAAGACGGGCCAATTCTCGACGATGGGTGGAGATTCGGTGGTCCATTCGAGGGTCATGGCTCTCCAGGGGTTTCCTTCTGCCTTTGGTCCCGCAACCCAGCTCCAGATGGCATTGATGAAGAAGGGCACGACCGATAAGCCCAACACAAACGCTCCAAAGGTGCAGAGCTGGTTGATGGTGGTGTATTGGGGATCGTACATGGCGACGCGGCGGGGCATGCCGTGCAGTCCGAGGGAGTGCATGGGCAAGAAGGTTAGGTTGGTGCCCACAAACGTCAGGATGAAGTGGGCAATGCCCAGCTTTTCATTCATCATGCGTCCGGTCATTTTGGGGAACCAGTGATAAATGCCTGCGTAGATGCCGAAGACAGACCCCCCAAACAGCACGTAGTGGAAGTGGGCGACGACGTAGTAAGTGTCGTGTACATGGATGTCAACGGGAGCGGTTCCCAGGGTGACGCCGCTGAGTCCTCCCAAGACAAACATGGAGAGGAGACCGATGGCGAAGAGCATGGCGCTGTTGAGGCGAATTTTTCCGCCCCAGAGCGTTGCCACCCAGCTAAAGATTTTGACGCCCGTGGGCACCGCCACGATCAGGGTTGAAATGGTGAAGAAGAGTCGCATCCAGGGGGCAGTTCCGCTGGTGAACATGTGGTGAACCCAGACGAACAAGCCCACGACGCAAATGGCCAAGCTGGAATAGGCGATCGCCTTATACCCAAAAATTGGCTTACGCGCGTGAACCGGAATCACCTCTGACATGATGCCGAAGATGGGCAAAATCATCAGATACACCGCCGGGTGCGAGTAGAACCAGAAGAGGTGCTGATAGAGAACGACGTTGCCACCATTCTCAGGGTTAA
>JAYKJC010000024.1:0-3754 GCA_035285885.1 Leptolyngbyaceae cyanobacterium
GAGGCGATCGCAGAGGAATGGCGACAAAAGCTCACAGCTGCTCGTACGGCATGATCAGCCCTCAGAAGAAGGAGGTGATGCCTGGTTGAGAACGAACGTGCAGAACTCAATCAGTCGGTTGAGGCGATCGCCAATCTGTTGCTGTCGCTGATCAACCGTTCCCTGGTGCCGTGCAGCAGACAAAAACATCAGCTCAGTATGCATCACCCGAAGATCGCGATTCATTTCTGTCTGAATTGACTGGAGTTGAGAAGAGTTCAGAACAGTTTGGCTATCGGCATCCACGACAAGCGCTTTCTCTTGAAAAATGCGCTGAACGTCTTTGTGCTGCTCTTTGAGAGACTGCAACTGCTGCGACTCAAGGTCTGTCACCATTTGACTCAGCATTTGAAGCATCGTTGCGTAGACTTCAAATCGTTCATCTTCCATCACTGTGATACTCGGTAGACTGATGTTCGGTAGGCTTAAGGAGGGCGTAGAAGCCCAAACTCAATGCTAGCGAATTGCCTGAAGCCGTTCCACAATTCCAGGTTTGATTTTGTCCAGTTCGTCTCTTAGGAAACTTTTGCTCAGGTTGGCTTGGGTGGTCGGAGCCAGCTCTGCCAGCGCAGCAAACTTCTTCAGTTGCTCCGATTGCTTGTTGACTAAGTCTGACGAAACCCGTGCCGCAGGTTCTGTAATCGTCAGCGTAATCACGCGAGAGCAAGCCTGGGGATAATCCCGTGAAAAAAGCAATACGCGATAGTGCTTCGCTTCAATCAACAGATTGAGCATGTCCTTAAAATGTTTTTTCTTTAAGTCAAGATAGCAAGGAAACCACCGAGGGCCATGGGCAGCACTATAGAGCACGGTCACCCACAACAACACCGGATGAGGGTTCTCCATAAACATGAATTTGTTGTGAGCCGTATAGTCCGTTAATTGTTCAATGGCTTCCCTGGGCAACATGCTCCAGAGCGTCAACAGAGGCTGGCGACTGGTTTGAATAATGTGGGGAAAGACAATGTCGGCGATCGGCTTATCTTTCGGCCATGCGTGAAGCCGACAAAAGTCCTCTGGCGTCATTGAGGATGGCTTTCGAGAGGATGGCTTTCGATCGGGGTGGGGGAGACTGGGCTTATTTCGTTTGAGAAATCGCTCTAGCTCCCCGGCAAGTTCGATGTTCGGAGCAAACCTTTCTTCTAGGGATTTGAGCGATTCAAAAATTGCGCCAGCAGACTGGGGACGGCTGTTTGGATTTTTCTCCAAACAGCTCATGATGACTGACTCGATGCTCTTTAGAGCGCGTCGCATGTCATCACGGGCTTTCACGGTTCGTGCTTGTTTCAAGAGGGGGCCTGCTGCATCAATAAGCGAGCGAGGAGAGTATTCTCGATGGGCCTTGTACCAGGCTCCAAACGTATGCGTGTCGGCACTGACGGGCAGTTTTCCAGTCAGCATCTGAAACATTACAATCCCCAAACTATAGATATCAGAACGACCGTCGAGTTCCAGTCCTTCCATTTGCTCAGGAGATGCGTAGGCCAGGGTTCCCATAAAGCATTTGGTATCCTCGCCATCTTCTTGGAGGGTTTTAGCAATGCCAAAATCTAAGACTTTGACCAATTCGCCGGGGGAAAGGGAGTCGTATTTAGTGATAAAGATATTGCTGGGCTTAATATCTCGGTGAATGATCGGGTGAATGATGTTATCGATTTCAATCCCCCTGTGAGCACACTGAAGCCCTGCACAGATTTGACGAACGAGCCCTAAAAATTGTGGAATTGGGATGGGACCCGTCTTGATGCGATCGATCAAAGGAGACCCTTCGAGGTACTCCATGACGTAGTAAGGAGTCGCATGTTGATCTACCCCGTAGTCGGTTACTCGGATGATGTTAATACTGCGTTGACCGAGCAATGCACAGATCATTGCTTCACGCTCGAATCGATCGAGTACTCGTTGATTGGTGAGGTTTTGAGATAAGAATTTAACGGCAACAAAGACTCCGCCAAGAAGTTTGTCTTTGGCCCCATAAACCCTACCCATCGAACCCTGTCCGAGAATACTGACAATTTCATATCGATTTGAAAGGATGCGACCGATATTTGGATCTTCCGGCATAACTAATCCAGATTGATGGCTCTAAAATCGTATCTCTGACTAAGTTGATGCACCGCAGACTATCAGGCTCTTGCAAAAGGGGAGTTGCAGCCGAAACGCCACTTGCTCTGGCGTAGATTTGCCCTGGCATAGACTTGCTCTGGCATAGACTTGCAATCAGCCTGTCAGATTAGCCTGTTAGTGATAGTACGAACTAGTCAATCATTTGGTTGCGTCACAGGTGGCTGGCTTGGTTCATTGAAATTTAACGGTTTCCGAACTGGATCAATGCTTTAGAGACCAGCTCTCAACCATCGAATGCACACTGAAGGAAGCTGAATCGCTGTGTTTATCGTTACACATCAGCAGACGATTGGGATTACACGATTGGGCTTACTAGTATAAATCTCGATATTCTAGAGTTCCCAAACTAGGTTTAATATATTAACCTCATCAAAACCAAGAAAATACTGAATAGGACGTACGCAAGTTCCGCATCCCTAATATGTGTTTGGTTTGTAGAGTGTGGCAGATTGCGATCGCCCACCTCCACAAAAAATCATCAGCTCTAACTCAGCTCTATAGAGCTATACGCGTTGATCCAGTACGGGAATGTGGGGAGAGACCAAGAGGGGCGATCGCCTCATTGACTGATCCCTAAATACACATCCAGCACTTCAGGATTGGTTTGAATTTCTTGGGGGGTGCCAACGGCTAGATTTTTCCCTTCTGCGAGGACCCAAACGCGATCGCACAATGTCATCACTACGTCCATGTTGTGTTCGATGATGAGAAACGTGGTGCCCCGTTCATTCCAGGTGCGGATATAGTCGCAAATCTGCTGAATCAGCGTTGGATTGACGCCAGCGGCGGGTTCGTCCAGCAGCACCAACTTGGGCTGCACCATCAACGCCCGAGCCATTTCCAGCAACTTTCGCTGCCCACCGGACAGGGCTCCGGCATAGTCGTGGGCCATGTGGGCTAAACCGATGGATTCGAGAATGGCGATCGCCCGATCCCGCAATTGCTTCTCTTCGCGATGCACGTTGAGAGGTTGGAGCCAAACATTCCAGAAATTCTCACCGAGGGGACGCTGTGCGGCCAGCAACATATTGTCAAGCACCGACAGCTTGGATAGCACCCGTGCCACTTGAAACGTTCGCACCATGCCCAGTTGGGCAATTTCATAGGGTTGTCGAGCGTGAATCCATTCACCATCAAAGTTGACGGTGCCTTCAGTCGGTGTCAGAAAGTTACACAGCAGGTTAAACAGAGTCGTTTTTCCCGCACCGTTTGGCCCAATGAGTCCGGTTATGCTGCCCTGTTCAACTTGGAGTGACGCCTGCTGAACCGCCTTGACCCCACCAAACTGCTTGCTTAACGCCACTGCATCTAGCAACGCAGGCGCAGGAAATGCCTGTGGGCGTGGCTCTCGGCCTGACTCTGTGAGCACGTCATGGGATGAACGTGCAGAAGGTGGAGAATCCGCCGAGTAGTCTTTCGAGTAGTCTTTTGAATTGGGGGATATTGGGTTATCGGCCAAGGGTGAGTTCCTCCTTCTTCCCTAAAATGCCTTGAGGTCGCCAAATCATTAACCCCATGAGCAACAGTCCGATCAGCATAATGCGAAAGGCTCCGAGTTGAGCATCATTCAGAGGAATGACATCGCCCA
>JAYKJC010000025.1:0-10881 GCA_035285885.1 Leptolyngbyaceae cyanobacterium
AAATCTGTCTTTTAAGTAGGCAAGAGTAGCTTTCATACACAGAGATGATAAACACGACAAAGCGAGACATGACGCATCGAAACATTCTTAATTATCGTGAGTGGATAGCATCTTGTCTAATCGCTCACCACTGCCCACAGTATAAGCAGTACGAAATCCAATACACACAGGTAAACGTTTCTGTTCTTGGCTCCACGCATTGATTGAGAATGCTGGCCATTCCACGAAAACGGATGAGTGGGCGTACCCACTCATCCGTTTCTATACTTAACGCGGTTGCAAACCGCTACAGATTTTAGAAATTAGACGACGAGACTAGCCAACAAACTCTTTAACAGGTGCAGAAACGCCAGGAGCCGCCTGACCTTTCAAATATGCCAGCATAGTGTCTGCGTCGGAGACCTCAAAGGGGTCAGTGGGGCAGTTGTCGGCGAAGTCAGGCTCAACAAAGAGCTTCTCAACCGTCATATCGTTAACCAGCATGGAATACCGCCAGGAGCGCATTCCAAAACCGAGGTTGGATTTGTCAACCAACATGCCCATCTTACGAGTGAACTCACCGTTACCATCAGGCAACAACTTCACATTCTGCGCACCTTGCTGCTTACCCCACTGGAACATGACGAAAGCATCGTTAACAGACATGCAGTAGATATCATCTACGCCATTGGCCTTGAACTCATCGTAAAGCTCTTCATAACGGGGCAGATGGTTAGAAGAACAGGTCGGAGTGAAGGCTCCAGGGAGAGAGAAGACAACAACCTTCTTACCAGCAAAGATATCTTCAGTAGTTGTATCTTGCCAGCGGTAGGGGTTGGGCCCCTCAACAGACTCATCGCGGACGCGAGTCTTAAAGACAACATGAGGAACTTTTTCAACAACAGCCATAAACTAACCTCCTGATAAGTTGATCAGACTAATCTCGAAACTCGCGATTGAACAACAGCACACCTGAGGCATCAGGCCAGAAACACGCGTAAAAGACACCACATGCACATGGCCAGGATGCTCAAGAAGGCAATATACCTGTTGCAAACTGCAACATTATTAGAACATATTGCCTGCCCTATGAAGCGACCGCTTACATTTTTTGCTGCGCTGCTGTTTTAACTTAAACCAGAATAATTCTTATCTGATTATTTATCAAGAATACAGTTTTTTGTGGAAAACGACTAGTTATAAAATATGAGTAGAAGCGGAATCTGTGCGAGTCTCATAAGCAAATGCTATCCTTATAGGACTATTTATAGTGGTTTGCAACCGCGTTAAGCACAGAAGACATTAAGCATAAAAGCAGTTGTGCGCGGCTATGTATCGGTCTAGTATTCCACAGAAAACAGAGCGACAGTTTGATATTCTCGATTCCTAGCGTCTCACTAGAAATCCGAAGGCGGAGGCTTTGCCTTCTGCCTCAACGGGAGCCAGAGGCTCCAAAGCGAGTTCCCATTTAGAGAAAGGGAAACAGTGACGTTTTTTTTGTGTTTCTGATCGAGCTTCTTGTTTGATGCTCCTCAAAGGTGCCTGAAAGGTCTGTGATAACTATGTCCCTGCAATCAGAAGAAATTGTACAAATTCTCAAATCAAAGCGTTTACGGGTGACGCCTCAGCGATTTGCCGTGTATGCCAATCTTTTGGGGCGCTGTGACCATCCGACAGCTGAACAAATTCTGACTGATTTGAATCAGGATGCTCCAACCTCCTCTCAAGCAACCATCTACAGTTCACTTCAGGCTCTACAAGATGTGGGGTTGATTCGCGAAGTTCTGCTGGAAGAGGGGGTCTGTCGATATGATGCGAATGTTGAGCGACACCACCATTTCCGATGCAGTTCGTGCGGTGTAATTGAAGATATTCCCTGGGAGAAATTTAGCCAGATCGACATTAGTGACCTGCGACCAGGGATTCAGGCAGAAACCTACGAAGTGACGGTTCACGGACGGTGCGATCGCTGCCAGTAGCTATTTAACCCATTCACATAGGGTTAAGGCAGAGTGCAAACAGCTTGTGGTAGGTCAATCTAGATATCAATCTCATGGATGTTCTCTTATGTTGCTGTTAAGCACTGCCCTTTGACCAATCAGTTTTGAACCGTCGGCATCTTGCTACCATAAAGAAATATTAAGCTCTGCTCTCGGCTTCGCTCTGGTGTTTAGTGTCGGATGACATGACAGATTCTTCTATATCCATCACGTTTATTACATTCATCGCCCTATTTATCGGCGTTGGTATTTATTCAGGCACTCGCACCCAAGACACAACGGAAGATTATCTGCTCGCCGGTCGGAGTGTAAATCCCTGGTTGATGGCACTGTCGGCAGTGGCCACTGGAAACAGCGGATTCATGTTCATTGGTTTGATTGGGTTTACCTATACCATTGGCATTTCTGCGATTTGGCTGACGGTCGGGTACATCGTGGGGGATTTGCTGGCGTGGTTGTCGGTTCATCGGCGGCTGCGCGAGGTCTCCGAAGAAGTGAATTCGGAAACTGTGTCGGCTTTTCTGGGCCACGGCAGCAAGCGGGGGCGGTGGATTTCCATTACGTCCGCTATCATCACGCTCTTCTTTTTGGGAATTTATGCGGCGGCTCAGCTTCAGGCGGGCAGTAAAGCGTTGAGTGTTTTGTTTGGCTGGGATAGCTGGATTGGAATTGTCTTTGGAGCAGTCGTTGTTGCGATCTACTGCGTGTCTGGCGGCATTCGGGCGTCGATTTGGGTGGGGGCCGTTCAGTCGATTCTGATGATGGCCTCTATGCTGCTGTTGTCGGGAGTGGCGATCGCCACCTGTGGCGGATTTCAGGCATTGGGGGAGAGCTTAACGTCCATTGACCCCACCCTCATTGATCTCACGCCAAGTGACTTGCAGTTTGGGTTTTGGCCTTTTGTGATTGCATGGACTGTTGCCGGATTTGGGGTGGTAGGTCAGCCGCACATTATGGTGCGGGCCATGACGATTGACTCAGCCGACCAGGTCAACAAAGCGCGGAATGTCTACGTAGTGTTCAATGCGCTGTTCTCACTTGCGGCAACTGCTGTAGGGTTGACGGCACGAGTGCTGTTGCCCGACTTGGGGGCGATCGCCGATGCTGAACTTGCCCTTCCAGAACTGGCTTCTACGCTCTTACCTGCAATTTTGGTGGGGCTTGTGTTGGTGGGTCTGTTTTCGGCCACCATATCAACTGCCGATGCACAGATCTTGTCTTGCTCGTCGGCTCTGACTCAAGACCTTTTACCGAAAGCCGCTCGTTCTTCTACTGGAGCAAAACTCGGCACGCTTGCCACCGTGGCCATTATTTTAGTGATGGCGCTGGTCAGCACCGATAATGTGTTTGTCCTCGTGACGTTTTCGTGGGCCGCACTCGCCGCAAGTTTGGGACCCGTCATGGTGATCCGAGTTCTCAAGTTACCGTTGACCACCCCCGTCGCTATTTCGATGATGATTGTGGGGATTGCGACAGCATTATTTTGGCGGGTCGGGCTTCATTTCTCAGATGATGTGTATGAGGTGTTGCCGGGGATGCTGGCGAGCATGCTCGTCTATGCAGCGTCGGTGCCGTTTCGTCTGAAACCTGAGTAAATAATGGTGCGGGTTCACGTTCGGCATCGCTAAGCATAAGGTTATGGTCGCCTATGTCATCTGAAGCATCTTCTGAAATATGTGGCATGGTCTATCTTGTCGGGGCAGGCCCAGGACGCGTTGATCACTTGACCGTTCAAGCGTCTCAGTTACTTCAGACCTGTGATGTCGTTATCTACGACGCACTGATTAATGAGGATATCCTCGCCCTCGTATCGGATCAATGCGTGCAGGTGTCCGTGGGAAAACGAGGGGGACAGCCCAGCGTTTCTCAATCCGACATTAATCACCTTTTGGTTCAATACTGCTATAGTCATCACCGCATCGTGCGATTAAAAAGCGGTGACCCGTTTATTTTTGGTCGCGGAATGTCAGAAATCCAAGCCTTGCGGGAGGCCAACTGTCCCTATGAAATCGTTCCTGGCATTTCCTCGGCTCTGGCTGCACCGTTATTTGCAGGGATTCCGTTAACCGATCCGGTCTTGAGTCACGGATTCAGCGTGGTGAGTGCCCATCAACCCGATGAGTTGAACTGGGATGCCTTAGTGCAGATGGACACTGTGGTCATTCTCATGGGCACCCGACAATTGGAGACCCTGGTAATGACGTTTTTAGAACGTGGGCGATCGCCCCAAACCCCCATTGCCATTATTCAGTGGGCCGGACATCCCCAACAACACATCTGGCAGGGCACCCTGGAGACCATCCTCACCCAAACATCACGCCAGTCGCTCTCACCTGCGGTGATTGTCATCGGTGAAGTTGTGGGACTGCGGTCTTACGTTGCGCCAAACACGTTATGATTCCTGCTAGATAGGGGTTAATAGCCTTGCGGCATGGCTTTGCCAGAACCATGACATGCTCCTGTCGCGAAATCGTAAGCGAAATTGTAAGGTGAGTAGAATCCCGTGAGTGTTGCACCATTACCCCAGCCCTTAGCTGGGAAAACTATTTTAGTGACTCGGGCTGCGGGACAATCGAGTCAATTCACTCAACTGCTGGAGCAGGCAGGGGCGTCTGTGGTCGAAATGCCTGCCCTCGAAATTCGTCCTCCATCAAGTTGGGAGGCGCTGGATCGGGCGATCGCCCAACTCAAGGAGATTCACTGGCTGATTCTCACCTCCGCCAATGGCGTGACCTACTTTTTTCAGCGACTATTTGATCTGGGGCATTCGCTTGCAGATGTGCATCATCTAAAAATTGCGGCAGTCGGGAAAAAAACGGCAGCGTCGTTGAAAGAATTGAATATTGTCCCCGATTTCATTCCACCCGACTATGTTGCAGATTCTCTGGTCGAACATTTCCCAGACGCACCCCAACTTCACTGCCTAACGCTTTTATTTCCAAGGGTTGAGGAAGGCGGGCGCGAGGTTCTAGTCAACGAACTCACCGCCAAAGGAGCCACCGTTCTTGAGGTTCCAGCCTATCAATCCGGATGCCCAGCGGCGATCGCCCCCCCGGCCCTAGACGCCTTGCAGCAAAAGAATATCGATGTGGTGACGTTTGCGAGTTCTAAAACCGTTCGCCATTTTTGTTACCTTATTGAACAAGCTGCACAGGTTAACCTAATAGATAAGAGAGATGTGCTGACAACGCAGGTTCAGATTGCTTCAATTGGCCCCCAAACGTCCCAAACATGTCGTGAACTGTTGGGACGAGTTGATATTGAAGCAGAAATTTACACACTAGAAGGGTTGACCTCAGCCCTTGAGAACTGGGCATTGGGCATAAATTAAGTCAAAATGACGACTCCACAACAGAATGCATCTACAAATGGCCAACAGCACCAGCGAATCATTGGCCTCACTGGTGGCATTGGCATGGGAAAAACAACCATTTCTAATTACCTCCTGGCCGAGTATCAGATTCCTGTTTTAGATGCAGACATCATTGCTCGGGACATCGTTGTTCCAGGCTCTCTCGTCTTAAACAGAATCGTCGAACGCTATGGCCCCGCCATGCTAGCGCCCGATGGTCAGCTCGACCGCATGCAACTGGGCAAAATTGTGTTCAACAGTCCACCCGAGCGACACTGGTTAGAACAGCAAATTCATCCACTGGTGCGCGATCGCTTCGAGCATGACCTTCAAACCGCCTCCCTGCGGCTAGAACCCATTATTGTTCTGGTGATTCCGTTACTGTTTGAAGCGAGAATGACGGATCTGGTCAATGAAATTTGGGTGGTTTTTTGCACGCCCGAACAGCAGGTAGAGCGCTTGCTCCAACGCTCAATCAGCACCATAAACGGAAACTCGCAACTCAATCGTTCACAGGTGAAAAAGCGCATTGAGAGTCAAATGCCCATTGCGCGAAAGCTACAGCACGCCGACGTTGTGTTAGATAACTCCCATTCTGAACAGCGGTTGTTTCAACAGATTGACCGAGCGATAAAGTATGGAGGAGCACTGTGTCCTGACCTCACGAAAGATGGGTAATCAGTTTTTTATAGCGCTGTGCGCGTTGGTCCAATACGGGAATGTGAGGCGCGCCGCGCCCCACATTCCTGTTTGTGTACTTAATGCGGTTGCACACCGCTATAGTTCTTGCCTCACGTCTCAAGAACGACCTAATTTCTGAAAGTTGATCTCAGAAATGTTACATTTCATTACGTGCGCCGACGGTGTTTCATGTTTAATCACCATTCATCATCGGGCACGACTGATGTGTACTCATAAGATTCTTGAGATTCTATGATGACGACCCAATCCTTTTTTGAAAGACTCCAGCAGGGGGCGATCGCCCTTGTTTTGATCCTCGGTCTTCTCTGTGGCATCGGAATCGATGAAGCTCAGGCCATGGGAGGGCCTCAGCCCCTACTGAATGAGCCTGCCCCTCAATTTACGCTTCCCACCAACACCGGAGATGGCGAGGTGTCACTCGATGATTACAGAGGTCAGTGGGTGGTGTTGTACTTCTATCCTCGCGACTTCACCCCTGGATGTACGTTGGAAGCCCAGCGGTTTCAGCGCGACCTGGCTGAATTTCAAGCTCGAAATACACAAGTCATTGGGGTAAGTGCTGACGACGTGGATTCCCATGCGGAGTTTTGCGATTCTGAAGGGCTGAGATTTCCTCTCCTGGCAGACGAAGATGGGTCGGTCAGCAGAGCCTATGGGTCATGGCTGGGCATTGCGTCTCTGCGCCATACGTACCTGATCGATCCAGACGGAATCTTGCGAGACATCTATCTCAAAGTTCGTCCGGTCATTCATAGCCAAGAAGTGCTAGCACGGCTTGATGAGCTACAAAGCCATGCCTAGAGATGGGTATAGTCATACGCTTTCGCGTTAGGACATTGTTTGAGCATGTTTCCCCCGCGCCATGAGAGAAACATGCTCAAGCCTAAACCCGTAGAGCTATACATCAAACAATAGCGCCCCAGGACAATCCTTGGAGCGCTATTGTTAATGAATTTGCTAATGAAGCTGAAAGCCTCTTATGGCCTTACTTCCACCCTGCACGGTCAACAATCTGCACGACTTCTGCATTATTGCCACCGTAGGCTGCAACATTCATCGTATCGATTTTAAAGTCGCCCAACCCAGACACGATTTCGTCTGTCGTGACGCCCTCAACCACGGGATATTCGTTGTTTCCTTCAGCAAAGATGGCTTGAGCTTCAGGGGTCACTAGATATTCCAAAAACAACACCGCATTCTCATAGTTGGGGGCATTGGCAAGAACACCTGCACCGCTGATGTTAACGTGGGTTCCGCGATCGCCCTGGTTAGGGAAGAAGACACCCACCTGGTCAGCAATTTCTTGCTCAGCCGCATCATCGGATTTGGCCAGTCGTGCCCAGTAATAGTGGTTGGCAACGGCCACATCACACTGGCCTGCTGCCACTGCTTTAATTTGGTCGGTGTCTCCACCCTCGGGTTCACGGGCAAGATTGCTGACGAGTCCTTTCGCCCATTCTTCTGCCGCTTCGACGCCCAGCGACTCGACCATCGACCCCATGAGCGACTGGTTGTAGATATTGCTCGAACTGCGAATGCAGACCCGTCCCTTCCACTTTGGATCTGCGAGATCTTCGTAGGTGGAGAGTTCAGCCGGATCAACCGTTTCTTTGTTGTAAACGAGAACCCGAGCACGCTGAGTCAAGCCAAACCAGAGCCCATCGGGATGCCGTAGATTTTCTGGAATTGCAGCAGTCAATGCTTCTGAATCGACGGGCTGAAAGAGGCCCATTTCCTCTGCTCGCCACAGGCGTCCTGCATCAACCGTCATCAAAATATCCGCAGGGCTATTTTCCCCTTCGCTTTCAATTCGGCTCAGCAGTTCATCGGCTTCTGCCTCAATCAGGTTAATTTCAATGCCTGTTTCTTCGGTAAATCCCTCATACAGGGCATCGTCTGTGTCATAGTGCCGAGACGAGTAGAGATTCAGTTCTCCAGTGGCTTCAGCCGTCTCAGGAGAAGATTCAGCCGCCTCTTCTGGTGCGACTTCGGCGGTTGAGCAACTGACAGCGGCGATCGCCGTCAACCCGGCTAAGCCTGCTAAAAATCCTCGTTTCGTTAATTTCATCATTGATTTTTATCTCCTTTTGATGATGGCAATCAGTTCCCGCACCTGCACATGAACAGCATCGCGGGATTTCCTATCTGTGCTGAAGATAGACAGATTAGACTTTTCGTGAGTGGGCATGTCTTCAAGAGGCGATCGCCTTATCCGAAGCTAAACGTGCCTCAGCCAACGTCGCGTTAATGAGACTCTGCCCTCGCTGATGAGAATCATTCTGATGTAACTTCCGTACAGCACTATATTTCAGTTGAAAATTCTTGTCAATAAACTGATTCTCATTTCCCAAACCTTACCATCGGCTCATGCAGGACTTGGCAAAGGTTACGAAGAAAAGAGGGCTTTGGGCGCGCAATGCGCGCCCAAAGCCCTCTTTTCTTCGTTGCAATTGAAGAAGTTTGCCAAGTCGTGTGCCGAATTAGGATGAGTGCCTGAGACGTGACAGTCCATTATCGCGAAATACATTCGTTTAAATCATCAGAAACTTGCCGCCAACCGTTCACAAACACTCACGTCATCGGCTGGGCTCACACAAATTTGCGGTACAGTGAGAAGCTGGCGTCCATGCGTACTTCGGAGTTTCGCGTGTCCAATTCTCCAAAATCGTCTCGTTCCCTGGTGAGCATTGCTAGTATTGTGGCGATCGCCACCCTCATCAGCAAGGTCTTTGGTCTGGTTCGGCAACAGTCCATCGCCGCAGCCTTTGGCGTGGGGCCAGCCGTTGATGCCTTTAGTTATGCCTACGTGATTCCGGGCTTTTTGTTAATTCTTCTGGGAGGAATCAACGGACCATTTCACAGCGCAATGGTCAGCGTGCTGTCGAAGCGCGATCGCAAAGATGCGGCCATTCTCGTCGAAACCATCACCACGATTATCGGGGGTGCGCTGCTGCTGGTGTCAATTCTGATTTTTGTGGGGGCTGATCCGCTCATTCACTTGATTGGGCCTGGGCTAGAACCAGAGACGCGGGCGATCGCCGTTCAGCAACTCCGCATCATGTCCCCAATGGCGATGCTCGCAGGTTTGATTGGAATTGGATTTGGCACGCTCAACTCTGCCGACCACTATTGGCTTCCCTCCATCAGTCCCCTACTGTCCAGCAGTACGGTACTGATTGGGCTCGGCATCCTGGTGCTGGTGCTGGGAGAAAACATCACCGATCCTCGATATGCCATGCTCGGCGGGATTGTCCTGGCTGCAAGCACCCTGGGCGGAGCCCTGGTGCAGTGGCTGGTGCAAATTCCCGTGCAGTGGAAAGCAGGACTGGGGCAACTGCGACTGCGATTTAATTTGCATGAACCGGGCGTGATGGATGTTCTCAAAGTGATGGGGCCAGCCACCTTTGCGTCAGGAATGATGCAAATCAATGTTTACACCGATTTATTCTTTGCCTCTGGGATTCCTCAAGCGGCGGCGGCGCTCAACTATGCCAACCTGCTGGTGCAGACGCCACTGGGTATTATTTCCAGCGTTTTGCTCGTTCCGTTGCTGCCTGTGTTCTCTCGTCTGGCCGATCCGAATGACTGGACGGAGTTGAAAGAACGCATCCGCCAGGGATTATTTCTCACGGGACTGACCATGCTGCCGCTGGGCGCACTGATGGTGGCCCTGGCATTCCCCATTGTGCGAGTCATTTATGAACGCTTTGCGTTTGATGAAGAGGCGTCAATCCTGGTTGCATCCGTGCTCATGGCATATGGAATCGGGATGTTTGTGTACCTCGGACGGGATGTATTGGTGCGCGTCTTTTATGGGCTCGGAGATGCGGATACCCCCTTCAAAATCAGTGTGGCGAACATTTTTCTGAACGCCCTGCTGGATGTGATTCTGATTCAATATTTTGGCGTACCGGGGCTTGTTCTCGCGACCGTCGGCGTCAATTTAATTTCGATGCTGGCGTTGCTCTGGTTCCTCGATCGCAAACTGCGGGGACTGCCCTGGAACGCATGGCTGAAACCTGTGGTGCTGATGATCGGCGGCAGCGTGCTCGCCGGAGTTGCCGCCTGGGGCACTCGCCTCGGCGTTGAGTCCCTTTGGGGCACCGAAGGATTCTTCATTCAACTGGCGAACATTATCATTGCAGGGAGTGTGGGCTTAGCCGTGTTTGGGGCAATCGCCTCCCAACTTCAGCTACCAGAAGTTGCGCTATTGACCGGATACATCAAGCAGCGATTCATGCGCAGATGAGGCGCTTCGTCTCAACTCCCTAACTGGCCTTCTTCAAGGGGTTGGAATTCAAGGAGGCTACACGGGTTGAATCTAAAGAGGCAACGGTATGAAGCTGATTTTGTAAGTGGTGCATATGATGAAACAGCTTCCAGCAGTAGTGCTCGGGTAGCCCACAGGTGACAGCTCCACGCATCACTACATTAAAATACCAGTCGTTCGGCGCGTATTCTTGAGTCGCCTTGTCAATCACCGTATAGGTTCGGACATTCTGAATCAGAGTCTCCCCCCGCTCCACACAAATCGTTTCATGACAGTAGCCTTCTTCGCGAGCATCGAGGCGATCGCTCACTCTCATCGGCAATCGATACAGAACGCCATGAATGTGGGCACTGGCATCTTGGACGATATCTAACACCCCACAGTTGCGGATGCGCGATCGCCGGAAAAACCCGAGTCGATATCCCCGTAAAACTGCGGCTCCCAACACATAGGGATGCATATGTTCTCCCAAGGAACGCTTGAGGTCAACCGGGCACATGCAAGAGCCATAGGCAAAGTAGTAGAAACTGTCGTGCTCAGTCTCTTCCACTTGAACCGTTCGCGGATGATGAGCAATA
>JAYKJC010000026.1:0-7257 GCA_035285885.1 Leptolyngbyaceae cyanobacterium
CCCTGTCCAAAATCGATGAAATCATCGGTGTTTATGTCGTTCACCCTCATCAGCCAAAAACGTGAAGCAAACGTTAAGAACGACACATCTCCCACAAAACCGTGGTTCGATTGAGCAGCTAAGCGTATTATTGGTTTTTACCGCAACTTACCCTATAGTGAACGAAAGTTATAAACCATACTTTAGTGTCGGGGGTATCGGTTGCCCGAAAGATTAAAGCGTAGTCGAGCATCTACGATTTGAAACGTTGCATTCAAGGGCTTATTCCACCCTTAATTTCACTAATCAATTTCTCCTCTTCTAATGAATACTGCGAATACGTCAAATCCATTTATGAACTCTGGGCTACACTTGGGGCAAGCAAATAATGAAGGCGCAATAAAACTAGAAGCGAAGGGTGAACGAACCGTGTCAGATAGCGTAGCCAAGATAAAAGTCATCGGCGTTGGTGGTGGCGGTTGTAACGCTGTAAACCGCATGATTGCGGGGCAAGTTGCTGGTGTTGAATTTTGGGCCGTTAATACTGACGCTCAAGCACTCGATAATTCTGCGGCAGATAATTGTTTACAAGTAGGTCAAAAACTGACGCGAGGTCTCGGAGCGGGCGGAAACCCTGCCATTGGGCAAAAGGCTGCCGAGGAATCCCGTGATGAGATTGCCACAGCGCTAGAAGGAGCTGATTTGGTGTTCATCACCGCTGGAATGGGGGGAGGAACAGGAACAGGAGGAGCCCCTGTTGTTGCGGAAGTTGCCAAAGAGGTTGGAGCCTTAACGGTCGGCGTTATGACGCGCCCCTTTACGTTTGAAGGTCGTCGCCGGATGAACCAGGCCGACGAAGGCATCGAAGCACTGCAAAGCCGGGTCGATACCTTAATTGTCATTCCGAACGATAAGCTGCTCTCCGTTATTTCTGAACAAACTCCCGTTCAAGAAGCGTTTCGAGTCGCCGATGACATTTTGCGCCAAGGCGTTCAAGGTATTTCAGACATTATTACGATTCCAGGTTTGGTAAACGTTGACTTTGCCGATGTTCGTGCGGTGATGGCCGATGCAGGTTCTGCACTGATGGGCATCGGGGTCGGTTCAGGCAAGTCTCGGGCGCGGGAAGCCGCTGTTGCAGCCATTTCTTCTCCGCTTTTAGAATCATCGATTGATGGTGCTCAAGGTGTGGTCTTCAATATCACTGGAAGCAGCGATTTAACGCTCCACGAGGTCAATGCGGCGGCGGAAATTATTTATGAAGCAGTTGACCCCAATGCCAACATCATCTTTGGAGCTGTCATTGATGAACGGTTGCAGGGAGAAGTGAATATCACCGTCATTGCAACTGGATTCACGATGGAAGTTGCGCATGCGGTTACGTCATCTGCCGTCAAGCGATCCGTATCGGGCGATCATAAGTTCCAGTCGTCTAAGCGTTCTGACAGTCCTGTTGAAATGGAACCCAAGGCACCGGGTTTGGATATTCCTGAATTTCTTCAAAGACGCCGACCCACGCGATAAGCTGGTGAAGAGTGGAAGCGTAGGTGTGTAGAAGCGGTTGCTCCTTCATTTATAGGGATGGGTGAGTGGTCACACTGCACACGTTCGTCATCCGTGCTGGTTCACCGCGACCCCGTTATGAGAAAGACAGGCGAATTTGAGGAAAACCATTGGATTTACCCTCATTTTTATGGTTATGGCGCATTGCTGCGTGGTCGATGGGTCTGTCGATGACGCTGTATGTTTTTCTAGCGCTAACGGGAGGGCGTCTCTTTTGGGAACGTCGTCAGATGGGCGATCGCACTCCCTGGTTAAGGGTGCTGCATTATTCCATGGGCGCATGTCTCGTGACGCTGGTGCTGGTGCTGTTGGGAATTGGACTGGTTGGCACCATCGGTGAATACGGAAGCCTGGGCCATTCCATTCATTTACCCGCAGGGCTAGCCGTCGTGGGACTAACGCTTGCATCTGCCTGGAGCGCCAGTCGTATCAGTGTAGAACGGTCTTGGGCGCGATCGCTCCACATCGCTCTAAATATGGTTCTTTTTTTAGGCTTTCTAAGTGCTGGGCTGACGGGATGGAGCGTCGTTCAAAAATATCTACCGTAAGATAAGAGCAGTAACCCAACAGTTCCGTGATCGACTGCCCGCTGTTACATGAGGAGTCTTCCCCGTGGATCTAGACCCATCCGCTCTCCCACCTTCTGAAGATAGTCAACCCAACATAGACTATTCCGACCCTGACTCGTCTAATACTGATCAGTTCAATACCGATCAGTCCCACACCGATCAGTCCAATGCAGAGCAACCTGTGTCCAAGTGGGACGATACCTTTCGCATTTCCCCAATCATCCGGCTCACGCTGAACAGCTTGTATGGGTCTCTAGTGTTGCCGTTGCCGTTACTCGCACATCAGACCGATGCCCCCGTCCCTCCGGCAATCCTCGTAGTAGGGGTCGTCTTAGGATGGTTCGCTCTGATTGCAACATTGTCAGAGAAAGTGCAGGTCAACCCCGAAGGTCTCCGAGTTTCCTATGGATCTTGGGTGCCCACCTTCTGGCGTTCGGGCTGGTCGCTGCGCTGGGAGGACGTAGTAGCGCTTAAACCAAGGTCAACGGGTCAGGGCGGAATTGTCTACTACTTCGTCAATAAAAAAGGTGAAGCTCGTTTACTGCCGATGCGGATGGCAGGTTTCGCCCGGTTTGTTCGATATGTTCAGCAATCAACAACCATCGATACTGCGGACGTGAGACCCCTCGCCCAACCCTGGATGTACCTGATTTTGTTTGTTCTGACAGGGTTTCTCTGGTTGATTGATGGTTGGGCGGTGACCCAAATTTTATAACCCAAGAATTGCGTTACCTAAAATCGCTTTGAAATGTGCAGACAATTGCGCTCTCCATCAACGCACGTGTAGCTCAGGGTGTCTGCAATCCGATGAATGAGTGTGAGTCCTCTCCCGCCTTCGGCACTCTCATCAACTGGAAGCGCGTGATTCTTGAGGTGTGAATCGAGATCAAACCCAGGGCCACGGTCCCAGATGCGAATATCGAGGATGTCGTCGCGGATTTCAACTTCTAAGTCAACGGGAGTTTCGACAGGCTTATCCCGATGGGCATGTCGAACGGCGTTTGTAAATCCTTCAGCAACCGCTAACTGGCACTGAAGCCAGACATCATACGGCAGCAGTGAATTCTGAAATTGGTCAAACCATGACAATACATCAATGAGAGCATTTAAATCCGTCGAGACTTGGAGGGATGCCCTCTGAGAAAGCTTCAATTGCACAAGTCCTTATTTATACCCTTAGCAGTAGTACCTTCGTCACCCGTATCCTAACCACAGAAAAAGGATTTATGGAACCCAGTATAAAACTCACTTAATTCTCTTTCTGTCTCAGCACCCATTCATCTAGTCTGTTCAACTATTCTGATCAACTTATTTATTCATCGCAAGTGTATGAGCCCCATCAGGATGGAGAGACTTTCGAGTTGTAAACTCTTATATCTTCATACAGTTTTGTGAAAAATCACTGATGCGGCTTAGGGGCAGGGAACAATGTTTTTGAATGTTAAGCTTATTGCATCTGCATCTCAACGTGCAAATCGATCGTTAACTTTGTAGCATCATAGGGGACATGATTGATCCTAACGAATAAACCAATTCAACCATGCGTTAAAGCACCGTAAGAATCATTAGAGTTTTACAAAATGTATCTTGAGACAAGTGATAATTTTATATTTAGTCACCTGACCCTCTCGTTCAGGGTATGAATCTTAAGGTTAGGTTTAATGACTAAATTTAATGTAGTGAAATGTTATTGAACGATGCGCAAAGATTAAGCTAAGTGTTTTCTTAAAAACCTTGCTCCATAAGGGTCCGGAGGAACATTGGTTTTGCTTTAGCGCGTAATGCTATCAGTATGATGAGTTCTATTGCCGTTTTATCTCACGTTGATGGTTTGATGCAATAGACTTCCTATGTGTTGATTAGGATTGATATGGCGCAAGTCCTTGTTATTGACGATGATCCCATCGTTCGCATTACCCTTCAAAAGGCTCTGAAAGATCAGGACTGTAAGGTCATTCTGGCGAGTGGCGGCAAAGAGGGCTTGGAAAAAGCGCGAGATATCCAACCGGATTTAATCGTTTGTGACTGGATGATGCCCGATTTGGACGGTCTTTCAGTCTGCACAGAAGTGAAATCAGATCCGGCTTTGGCAGCGACATTCTTCGTCTTACTGTCTGCGAAAGGAGAGGTTGCGGATCGCGTCCACGGCCTCAATATTGGCGCGGATGATTTTCTCTCAAAACCCGTCGATCTCAGTGAGATGAAAGCAAAGATCCGGGCGGGATTGCGCATTCGGCAGTTGAGTCGAGACCTCCAGGATCAAAAAGCGCTACTTGAGGCTGAGTTAAACGAGGCTGCTCAATATGTGCGATCGCTCCTCCCGGCTCCGTTGGTGGGCACAGTGTCCGTTGACTCGCGGTTTATTCCTTCAAGAGAACTGGGGGGCGACTGCTTTGATTATTACTGGCTCGACCCCGACTATTTAGCATTCTACTTGCTGGATGTCTCAGGTCATGGGTTAGGCGCGGCACTGCCGTCAATTTCGGTGCAGAATGTGTTGCGATCGCAATCCCTGCCCGACGTGAACTTCTACCAGCCCAGTGCCGTTCTCAAGGCGCTGAATGAAACCTTCCAAATGAATGATCAGAATGATAAATATTTCACCATTTGGTATGGCGTTTACAATCAGTCTCGGCGACAGCTTACCTATGCAAGTGCAGGACATCCACCCGCCGTTCTCATCAACAAGAAAGAAGATGGGTTTCATGCGACTCGACTGAGGACTCCCAACTTGCCTGTGGGAATGATGACCAATGTGACCTATGAGAGCGATCGCCACTTCATTTCGGCTGAGAGTCTTCTGTATATTTTCAGTGACGGAGTCTACGAATCATTCGATCCCTCCACTCCATTGGATGAAGATGATGGGATTTGGGACTTAGACGGGTTCATTGATTTGCTCGTTCAGCAAGGAACGTCCAGAGACTTAGACCGCTTGCTCTCTGCGGTCAAGGGCAATCGTCGGCGGACAACGTTCCCGGATGATTTATCGATTTTGCAAGTGATGTTTGCCTAGGAATTAGCAACACGCTACAGATTAGCAACACGCTACATGCGTTCGAGGACGGGAATGCCCAACAGAGAAAGACCCAGCTTGATCGTCTCAGCAGTAAGATGAGCAAGGATTAAGCGGGAGGTTCGAATCGGTTCTTCCGCCTGAAGAACGGGGCATTGGTCATAAAACTGGTTGAACTTTTGGCTGAGCTCAAACAGATATTGACACAGGCGGTTCGGCAGCAAATCCTGATCGATTTCGTACAGCACTTCATCTAATTGCAGAATGTGCTTGGCGAGCGCTAGCTCTGTGTCGTCTTTGAGCAGCAGAGGCGCGTCTTCGCCCAGGGCATCGAAATCAATATTGCCTTTGCGACTAATGCCCTGGACTCGCACATAGGCATAGAGCATGTAGGGGGCAGTGTTGCCCTGAAGCGCCAGCATTTTGTCGTAGCTGAAAATGTAGTTGCTGGTTCGGTTTTGGCTCAGGTCGGCATATTTGATGGCGCTAATCCCAATGACCTGGATATCGGCCAAAATTGACTCAAAGGGGCGATCGCCCCCCAGTCCACGGTGTTCAATCCAGCGCTGCTCTAGCTCTTTGCGAATTTGGGCAACCACTGTTTCTGCCGCTGGAGGAATGGCTTCATGGCCGATCAGCCAGAGGGGAACCTGTCGCTGCAAGGCATCCACCGTTGATTTCTTGAGAGCTGCAATTTTGGTGTCGAGATCCTCATCACCGGGGAGATTGGCGGCGGCGGTTTCCCAATCCGGTTCGTCTAAGAATGCGGGGGCGATCGCCTCCCAGTCTTGAGCCGATACTACTTCATACAAATCCGGATCTGCCCGCAGCCATGCATCCTCCAGCAAATCCTTCAGCCGCACCGCCTCTCCAGAACGGCTCTTGAGCTTTCGACCGTCTTCCCCCAACACCATACCAAAGGGGGTGTGGACAAATTCCAGGTCATCGGTAATCCAGCCTGCCCGCTTACCAATCTGGAAAATCTGGGCGAAATGGTTGGTTTGCTCTGCCCCCACGGGATAAATCACCCGCTGAGCTTTATCCTCATTCACTCGATAGCGAATCGCAGCTAAATCCGTCGTCGCATAGTTATATCCGCCATCGGATTTCTGAATGATCATCGGCAGGGGATTCCCTTCTTTGTTGGTGAATCCCTCTAAGAACACACACATGGCTCCCTGATCTTTCTCTGCAAGGCCCATCTCTTCAAGCTCTTTCACCACCCCTGGAAGAAACGGATTGTAGAAAGATTCGCCGCGAATTGTGAGTGGAGAAAGTCCCATCACGTCAAAGATTTTTTGATTGGTGCGGTTGGATAAATCGCACACAATTTTCCAGGCTTTAATCGTCTCCTCGTCTCCGGCCTGTAGCTCAACCACAGACTGGCGTGCCGCCTTCTGAAAGGCTGGGTCTGCATCGAAGCGCTTCTTGGCTTGCCGATAAAAAGACGCTAAATCACCCAAGTCCAGTCGCTCATCAGACGACAGGGCTTGGGGATAGGCTTCTCGAAGATACGCAATCAACATGCCAAAGGGAGTTCCCCAATCTCCCACATGGCTGAGGCGCAAAACCTCGTACCCCAAAAAGCCGAGGATACGAGCCAAGCAGTCTCCAACGATGGAGGGACGCAGATGTCCCACATGCATTTCTTTGGCGATATTAGGACTGGGGTAATCCACAATTACTCGCCTGGGAGGGTCAAGGGGAGCGATGCCCAAGCGGTCATCGTGCTGAAGGGCTTTGAGCTGATTTGCGAGGTAGCTGGTTTTCAGGCGAAGATTGATGAACCCCGGTCCCGCAATTTCTGGTTGTTCACAAATATCGCTGACCTCTAAGTGATCGACAATCTGTTGGGCGATCGCCCGAGGCTTATTCTTCAAAGGTTTGGCCAACGACATGGCAACATTTGCCTGATAATCGCCAAATTTGGGATTACTCGCAGGAACCAAAATTGGGTCAGTCTCTCCCAAGTCATCTCCGAATGCATTCACAAGTGCTGCACTAAATCTGTCTTTTAAGTAGGCAAGAGTAGCTTTCATACACAGAGATGATAAACACGACAAAGCGAGACATGACGCATCGAAACATTCTTAATTATCGTGAGTGGATAGCATCTTGTCTAATCGCTCA
>JAYKJC010000027.1:0-5010 GCA_035285885.1 Leptolyngbyaceae cyanobacterium
AAGCAGTGGATAGCGGCTAGAGAAGTCTTGCACCATCCGCACCAGGGCATCATAGACCGCCTGATCGCCGTGGGGGTGATATTTACCCAGCACATCTCCAACCACACGGGCGCATTTCCGAAACGGGCGGTCGGGGGTGAGTCCCAGTTCGTGCATGGCGTAGAGAATGCGACGATGAACGGGCTTCAACCCGTCGCGCACATCTGGGAGGGCTCGCCCAACGATCACACTCATGGCGTATTCAAGGTATGACCGTTGAACCTCAGAATGAAGCGCAGTCGAGACAATCTGACCTGACGACATGATGTTGAGCTGCTTAGCCATGAATTTCGTGTTCCCGTTTTAGTAAATATGAACTATCTATGGTGTTGTCACTCTATCGTGAACTGGATTCAAGATGGAATAGGTGGGGGTGAAACCGTGAAACTCTTTAACAGAGAGACCTTGAATTTGAGCGTTCTGGGTTGAGCGCTTACATATTCTTGGTTTAACATTCAATGCGATTCATTGACTTGAGGACAATCATGTTGGGGCAGAAACATACGACGCTAATCATACGGGACTTCTGAGAAAACCGAACATTTTCTGACCTGGAGGTGTAGGAGATTTCTAGGAATGAATTTACCCGTTGATTTGGGCTTTCTCCCTAAGGGAGACGCTAAGCGTTCGCGATAGCGTTGCGAAGCAACACGACTTCGCTCAGCCCACAGGCCATGAGCGTTGAGCGAAGTCGAAATGCGGGAATGCAGGTATTTTCTTTGCTAGAAATCGCTTTATCCAGCAGTCAAGCCTATCCTTCTAAGAATTGACATAAATCGTGGAATGCGTATCGTTGTTCAAACAACATTAATCAGTAAATCTAACGTGTACATTCATCGGCAATGGTCAATCTGTCAAGCCATCATGGCATTCTATGCTTAAGATAAACGTAGAGCTTGTTTGATTTGATCCGTTGACTTAATTCGTTTGCTTTGATTCGTTTGATTGATTTGTCTAAGGGGGGAACATGCCATGAAAACGGTCTTAATCGTGGAGGATGATCCGATTAACGCGCGAGTGTTCTCCAAAATTTTGGTGAAGCGTGGAGGACTGGCCGTTAAGCATACCGAAGATGTTGAAGAGGTGTTGGCGATCGCCCAGGCCAAAGAAGCTGACATTATCTTGATGGACGTGTCCCTTTCTCGCAGTATGTACGACGGTAAGCCTGTCGATGGCATCAAAATCACCCAAATGCTGAAGGAAAACCCCGATACAGCGAGCCTTCCCGTAATTTTAGTGACAGCCCACGCGATGCAGGGCGATCGCGAAAGTTTTCTCAAGCAAAGCGGCGCAGATTCTTACATCTCAAAGCCTGTGGTTGACCACCAAAAATTTGTCGATCAAATTACCGCCTTGCTGTCCGACGATTAGCTGTCCGACGATTAGCTGTCCGACGATTGGCTGTCCGACGATTAATTGATGAATTGGGTGATACGCAGGTGTTCAGCCCTATTTATCTCTCGCTGCCCATGACCCCGACACCAGCATCAACAAACCTCCCCCTAGAATGACAGCGGCAATTCCAGCCAAAATATAGTCCATTGCGTTGAGTGATTCCATTGGTTCCCTCCGTTATCTGCATGTCGTGCCCATGATTCGGACATGCTGCGCTTCCAAGCGCCTTCGTTGTACCTAACATACAGTTAGCATACAGAGCCGTGTGCAGGTTAGGGCGTAATGCGCTGCCATGCGGTCATTTTTGTGCTGAACGCGATCGCAAACCGCTATAGGATTGCTATGGATAGCTTACGAGAGGCATAACCGAGTGGAGCGTGAATTTAACATCAAGGGAACAACACGATTGCTGGGCGTGATTGGTGATCCCGTCAAGCACTCGTTTTCCCCAGCCATGCATAATGCGGCGATCGCCCACCTCGGCGTTGATTATGTCTACCTGCCCCTCCCCGTTGCGGCTCATCGGCTCAAGGATGCACTGCTTGGATTTGACGCCATTGACGTGCAGGGCTTTAACATCACCATTCCCCATAAGCAGGCGATTATCCCGTTGCTGGATGCGGTGTCCGACACCGCCCAGGCCATCGGGGCTGTGAATACCGTCTGGAAAACAGAAGCCGGATGGAACGGCACGAACACAGATATGGACGGTTTTTTGGCCCCACTTCAGGCGATGGGGCGATCGTGGGCTCAGGTGACGGCAGTCGTCTTGGGCAACGGGGGTGCCGCTCGGGCCGTGGTGGCGGGGTGTCATGCGTTGGGATGTTCATCCATCCATGTGGTTGGACGCAATGCAGAGAAATTGACTCAGTTCCAGCACAGTTGGCACGGTTCTCCGATCGAAAATCATCTGGTCACCCATCTCTGGGAGCAGCTTCCAGACCTAATTTCAACGGCTGGGTTAATTGTCAACACCACCCCCGTGGGCATGGCTCCCCATGTCACTGCATCGCCATTGGATTCAGCAAGCATCGCCCACATTCAGCCAGGGGCGATCGCCTATGACCTCATCTACACACCCAGTCCGACTCTGTTCTTACAACAAGCGGCAGAGAAAGGGGCGATCGCCCTTGATGGACTGGAAATGCTCGTTCAGCAAGGCGCAACAGCCCTGGAAATTTGGCTCCAGCACCCGGCTCCCATTGAGGTGATGCGCACCGCTCTGCTGCACCAGCTTCAGCATCGTAAGAATCAGTAGGGTCGTTAGATATGCGGACTGCACACGCACGCCCAGCACTTTTTCTGATAGGACTATCCCTGAGCCTTGATACAGGGTTCACAGTTCATGTGAGTCGTTTTACGAATAGAAAATATGAAACTTTCCGGGACGCGATAATATGAGTTGCGACTAGAGGTATAGCTGTAGTGATACAGCTAAGCACAACGGAATCGTGTGGGAGGGCCACCCCTTTCACGCAATAACGAGACCGAATGGCGATCGCAACCCAAGAGGGTGCGTGCTGAACGAACCGGAGCAGATGGTGGGTTTAGCATGCTTAAGAGTCTGAGTTGATGCCCAGAATTGAGTCAGTCCAGGCTGAGTCAGTTACAGAAGCGTCACCGTAATTCCCCCAAGAGTACCTAAACCTTCTTAGCGTCGAATCACCATCGGATTGGATCTGAATCATTGAGAGACCTGCTCAGATGAATGTACTAACCCCTGAGAATCAGCAACCCAGCCCTCAAGCCTATCCCATGAATTCTTCCCCAGAGTCGCCGAAACACAGTCGTACCATGGCTGCCATTGACGTTGGGACAAACTCCATCCATTTAGTGGTCGCGCAGATTGATCCGTCACTCCCAGCCTTCAATATCGTTGCTCGTGAGAAAGATACGGTTCGTTTGGGAGAGCGAGATCCGGATACCGGATGCTTGACGCCTAAGGCGATGAAGCGCGCCATGAATGCACTCAAACGGTGTCAAGATCTCGCCAAAAGTCTTGATGCAGAAGAAATTATTGCTGTAGCCACCAGTGCAGTGCGCGAAGCTCCAAACGGACAAATATTTCTCGATGCGGTCAAAGATGAAATTGACCTGACCGTCGATTTGATTTCTGGTGAAGAAGAAGCCCGGCGGATTTATCTCGGCGTCCTTTCGGGGATGGAGTTTGACCAGCACCCTCACATCATTATCGACATTGGCGGGGGCTCCACTGAGCTGATTTTAGGAGATGGTCGCCATGACCCCCGTAGCCTCAGTTCAACCAAGGTCGGGGCGGTGCGTTTGACCAATGAATTCATCACGACCGATCCCATCGACGATATGGAGTTTACCAAACTCCAGGCGTATATCTGGGGCATGTTAGAGCGTTCGACTGACGAGTTGATGGCAAAGTTTGAGCCCGGTGAACGCCCCAAATTGGTCGGCACGTCGGGCACCATTGAAACCCTCGCAACA
The DNA here is from genome assembly GCA_035285885.1 of Leptolyngbyaceae cyanobacterium. Taxonomy (GTDB): domain Bacteria; phylum Cyanobacteriota; class Cyanobacteriia; order CAKZMO01; family CAKZMO01; genus JBCCWF01. The sequence goes on from JAYKJC010000027.1 coordinate 3,892, forward strand.
ATCTATGCCTATGAAACCTTTGGCAGCGTCCCGATGACGCTCAATGGCGTCACCATGAGCCTGAGTGAACTGCGACGGATTGTTGAACGTCTGCGACTCTCAGACCGGGCAGAGCGGATGGACATTCCCGGCATGTCTGAAAAGCGGGCTGACATCATTTTGGCGGGTGCGCTGATTTTGCAAGAAGCCATGACCATGCTGAATGCGGAGTCAATCATGGTCTGCGAGCGGGCGCTACGAGAAGGGGTTGTCGTCAACTGGATGTTGAGCAATGGCTTCATTTCTGACAGTTTGCGTTACCAAAGCTCCGTGCGCGAGCGGAGCGTCCACAATCTTGCCAAGAAATATCAGGTGAATGTCGAGCACAGTCAGCGGGTCGGAGAATTTGCTCAGCAGGTGTTTAATCAAACCCGTGGAGTTCTGCATTCCTGGGGCGATCGCGAACGAGAACTACTCTGGGCCGGGGCGATGCTGCACAACTGCGGCCATTTTGTGAACCATGCGGCGCATCACAAGCATTCCTACTACCTCATCCGCAATGGGGGCCTGCTGGGATATACAGAGGCAGAAATTGAAATGATAGCGAACCTGGCTCGCTATCACCGCAAAAGCCAACCCAAAAAGAAGCACGACAACTATCGAGCGCTACCCAGTAAAGAATGTCGGGGCGTTGTGGATCAGCTAGGGGCCATGCTGCGGGTTGCCGTCGCCTTAGACCGCCGACAGATTGGGGCGATCGCCTCTATTCAGTGTCAGTATGACGACTCGGCAAAAGAGCTAAGGCTGTTCATCTACCCCAGCCACACCTCTTCCGATTGCGATTTAGAACTGTGGAGTTTGTCGTACAAGAAGACCTGGTTTGAAGAAGAGTTTGACTTGACCCTCGTTCCTAAAATCGTCGTCAAAGGTGCCGACCCCCGCAGCGTTTCTTGACACCAGACTAGAGCTACGGACTATACCGACAATAGCCTTAGGACATTTTTGTGGGCGCACCCCAAAAAATGCCTGCGGCCCTTACCACCAGGCCCGTTGATAATCACCCGCCCCAGGATCTGTTGTGCCAGGCTGGTTCACATTATCTTCAGGAGCATTACCTTGAGAACCATTATCTTGAGGTAC
>JAYKJC010000028.1:0-5853 GCA_035285885.1 Leptolyngbyaceae cyanobacterium
TTTGCTGGCCATTCCAACAATGGAGCTTGCCATCATCAAGCTCTTAGCGGTGCTGGACATCTGCGGCTGCGGCTGCAAGATGTTCATCAACGTCAAGGAAATGCCTGAGAACAGATCGTCGATATTACCCCACAGGTTGTCAAACATGCCGGTAAAGCCACTGGTAATTTTAGAGAACCAGCCTTGCTCACCATCAACTGCTTCAGATACGCCGTCAGTTACCTGAGAAGCTATATCTTTACCTTCTCCATTAGTAATTGCGGCTTCAGGGCTGTCCATACCAAGCCAACCCTTAAAGGTGTCTACAATAGGCGAGAAAATTCCGCCTTTACCATCCTCTTTAGTGTCGCCAGCACCCCCTCCCATATTCACCACATGGGTGTAGGTTGGATTCATGGCCGACGATCCGCGCTCGAACAAGCCAGAGAAGGACTGCAAGAACACGCCTTTTAGCATATCCTGGGCAAGTCCTGCGGTGGTTTCTTTGACTAAATTCTGGAACTGCCCGCCAAAGGAGTCTGCACTTTCAGCTTGATCAAGTTCGTACTGCGCTGCATCGACCTGTTGCTGCGCAAGTAGTTCTTGATTGCGTTGCGCTTCCATCGCGCGGTTGATCAAATAACCTTGTCGCTCAGGATCGGATACATTGTTTTTAATGTAGTCGATCTCGTAAGCCGTGTCCAAGCTGCCTCGACGAATGACTTCCTGCTGGTCGTACTGCGCTTCACGCAGCTTATCCATTGCGTCGATTACTTCTTGGGAAGTACCCACCAAGCCTAAGAACTTGCCTGTCAAAGTGACAATGGAATTAGCTAAGGAACCTGCCAGGTTATCGAAGAAGTTGACGATACGGCCAGAGATCGCTTTGTCCAGGTTCTTTAAGGAACCCGGAAGATCGCGCATTTTGCTGGCAATATCAGCAGAAGAAACTTGGTCAAATTCACTAGCAATAGTCGGGTTTAGATCGGCGCGATACACCCCAATTTGTCCCAACAACTCACGCACCTTATTAAGTTCCTGCTGTGCGTCCCGAATACCTTGGTTGAGGATTTCTTTTTCATTGTCGCTAGGGTTACGTGCCAACGCATCTTGCGATTCCTTGATTTTCCCCAGCAGCTCTGACTCATTTAATTTTTCTCTGGCATAGTCTTGGTCAAGTCGTTTACTTGCATTAGCCAGCGTGTCCGAATGCCCAAGCGCTTGCCGTGCGCCTAGAGCTACGAAGTCGCCGTCAGCAGGAGTGGCCTGAGCTTGATCACGCTGTCTCCTAATTAAGTTGATCAACGCTGTCATGTCTTTGCGGCGCAAGGATAATTCTACAGCCTCGCGCTCTAGCTCAGAAAGGTCTTCAATAGTTTGCGAATCCTTGCCGCGAGCGTTTATTATTTTGCGTTTAGCTTCCAACTGGTCTTCAGTTAAATCGCCAAGCTCATTTTCAATACGTGTCAATTCTTCAAAACTACTGGCGGTATTACGTAGTTTATCTAGCAAAGATATACGACGTTCAATTACCGTTAACTCTGCTTTAGCATCCGCTTCCGCTTGTTTAGCATCCAAATCAATACGTGTCTTGTCAACTTTGGCAATCGCGTCTGCGTACTCTTTTTCCGCATTTAGTCGGTCTTTTTCAAGTTGCGCCAAAAGCCGTTTGCGCTCAGGACTCTCTAAATCTTGGCCTGCTATGCTGACCTTTTCCTGCTCAATGAGGTCTTTCTTAATACGCAGCCGCTCGTCAAGAGGGTTGACTCCTTTTCCTGCTAAAGACGGATCATCAGCGCTGTCTATCAACCATTGAGGGTTAAATCGTGACTGTAGATCAATCATTTCCTCAAGTTGGTTTAGCCGCTCTTGCGCCTTAAAATAAGCCTCAGTCTCCCTGAAATTTATTTTTTCTGGCGTAACTACAGAATCATTGCCTCTTGCCTGAATGTAGCGTTGCAAGGCTTCAGGTACTTTGAAACGGCTGTCTAACCCGCGCTTCAATACTGTATTGTCTGTGCCATCTTCCCCTACACGTCCTAGCGTAACTTCAGGCTGTTTAGCGTAAGCAAGAATTTCCTGGTACAAATCTTTAGGAACAGGCTGCCCTGTCTTTAGTTTATTTAGCCGCTCAAGGAGTTGTTTGCCTTCCTCTACCGGCCCTAATGTCCACTCTTGACGCAAATTATTGATAAGGTTTTGAATATCAGGCGGCACCTTTGTGTCGGTCAACGAAGCTTGATTAGCCACCTGCGCGGTTTTGTATATCTCGGTAAAGTCCGCCATATCCTGTTCGATAACTTTTTTCAAGCTATCAACCAAGATTCGGCCTGTTTCGTCTTCTGCCGCTGCAAGCCTCATCTCCTGTGCGATTTGCTCTACAGAGCGGCTATCAACAGGCACATTTCCAGAAGGAGGTATTACTTTAAGATTACGACCTTTACCCACCACTCGCGGCGATGTTAATTCTTTATTGCGTGTCAAATATGCTTGAGCCTGTTCAACCCAATAAGCTTCTTGATTGTCCCAGATAGCTTCAACAGCCAACACCCCGTAGGTTTTAACCGCCTCAAAAATCTGCTCTTGTATTTGTGAGACGTAAGCCAAGGTGCTGGCGTCGTCAGGAGCTGATCTGAGTAAGTTTATTTGTTTACTTATTGCATCAATAGAGACCTTAAACCGCTCGTCCAAAACTTTTGCGTACTCGCCAGTCCCTTTAAGGAATTTGGTGACGCTTCGAGTTAAGACTTCGGTTGACTTGGTAGTGCCTTCATAAGCGGCTTTAAATTCTGCATCATTCTCTAAAAAAGCTTCAATGTACCCTAAATACCGCTGCTCGTTTTCAGTCGGTGAAGTAGTTTCCAACAGCCTTAAATGAGCTTCACGCAGGTTTTGGAAAAAGCCGTTTAGATAGCCGTCTACTGAACTGGAAAGCTCCATAATTTCAGGGAGCATTTTTTCGTCTATGGCTTTTTCAGGTACGTCTAAAAGAGTAGCTAACTCTTTCTTGAGGCGCGAGTAAGACTGTTGATCACCGTACCGTTTTCTGAGGTCGGTTAAGGTTGAAATAATTTGAGAATCCGCCGTAATTGGCTTACCGCCAATGCCAGACAGTAAAGCATTTAGGCTTTCTTGTTTACGTTGAAACTCGCCGTATTGCAGTTGCGTAGCTCCCCCAGGCAGGAAAGTTTCATACCCTTTGAGGTTTTCTTCAACTTCTTGTAACTTAGCTCGTCTTTCACTGCTAACCAGCTTCAACTGATTCTTCAAAGACGCTTTTTTAGTTTCTTCCTTTGCTTCATCCAGGATTTCATAAACAATAGTGGATGCAAGCACCGCTGCACTGGCGAGCAGCTTGCCCCACCCTGGTACAGCTTGCAACAATGTTAAAGCACGACCCGCCAGTGACTTTTTACCCAGATTGCCCCAACTACTTGATGTGCTGGTGAACAGGTCGAGAACGCCTTTCATAACTTTAGGCGCGATGGACAGTATTAACGCGCCAAGTCCTATGCCTTCAACAGTACCGGCGAATGCTCCACCTTTTTCATCTGCTTCTTTACCTATTGCAGCGCCACCAGCCGCTCCAACCACACTGCCGAATAATGTCTTAAAAAGTCGTAGACCGACGTTTGCGCCACCTGCTCGGCTTCCCAGCCAGCCGCCTAATATAGTGCCCGCCACACCACCAAAGGCGGTTCCACCCAGGTCGCCTCCACGCAATTTAACACCAAGTAAAGTGCGGTCAAGTTCATGTAGCCCAGAAGTCACCGACCGTATGGCGTCACCCAGCGCAGGCATGGCGTCTTCTGTCATAGTGACTGTTAGCGCCTTCAAAGAATCGTGGAAATTGATCAACGCTTTTTCCACGCTATCCATTGCTATACGGGAAGCTTCGTAACTGGTAATACCTGTACGTAACCGCTCAGTTGTCTCTGACAGTTTTTCAAAGTTAGCCAACAATGGGCGCAAGACGTTAATCGCCCGTTTGTCCAAGGCTCTCTCGAATTGGATGGACGCTTCTGGGCTGTCCGCTCCGACTCGCTTTAACTCCGCAAGCGCGTAGAACAATGGATTGTCTGTGTAGCGATAGCCTGAAAAGCGTTTTGCTACATCCTCACGGCTCATTGGTTCGCCTATTGCTTTGTAGCGGGACTCCATGAATTTTTGGAATTGTTTATCAGGGGTAAACAATTCCAGCATCAATTGACTGCCGCCAGTACCGATAGTAGTTTGCCGCACACCGACGTTACGCAGCAACGACACCATACCCATGTACTGGTCTAATTCAACATTAGCCCCTTTAGCAAACGAAGCGCCTAAACTAAAAATAGTTTGCAGGTCTTCCACAGCCAATTTAGACACGTTAGCTGCTTGCGTCACTCTATCCGCAATCTGTTCAGGAGAAAGGTTATCCCATACGGTAGCTGCTGTAGTGATGACGTCCGCCGCAACCTGTAATGACGAGCCAGAAGCGGTAGCCAACTGCGCCACTGCTTGCGTGTATTGCGGAATCTTGGAAAGCTCAATACCGGCCTGTGAAATCAGCTTTACAGCCGCAGTAATATCTTGTAAATCAAACGCAGATGTCGTAGCGATCCGGCGTATTTCCATAGACAAGTCGGCCATGTCTTGTGTCGTAGAGCCTGTGATCGCTTGAATTTCTTTTAAACGCGCCTCTAAACCAACAGTGGCTGAAATCATGTCACGAATGGTCTGCGTAACCCGATAAAGTGCCGCATAACCAAAGGCATACCGCATAAACCCTGCAAGCGTTCGCCCAAGCTGCTGCATGAATGGGTGAGCTACTTTAGAGGCGTCTGCAAGCTCCCGCAGTTCTTTGTTTAGCTTGTTTTGGACTTTGTGTAACTTTTCTTCTTCTTTACGTAAATCAGCCACCTCGTTGCGCGTTAGCTTTAAACTGCCAGGGCCGTGCAATCTTTCCGCGATATTTGTCAGTGATGATCTAGTCTCTTGTAACTGCGCTGTTTTGTATGCTTTTAAGGCTTCACGATGCTCCTCCGGCACCGCATACATATTCATATAGCGCTCGTCATAACCTTGACCTTGCTTAATTAACAAGTCTTGATAGCGTTTTTCTGATTCTCGTTTGCTTTGGGCAGTCGTTTTCGGAGCGAGCAGCTTGGTGGCTTCTTTTAAGCTGGCAATCTCTTTATCGAGAATCTTCTGACGGGCCTCGTAATGCGCTCTATCTTGCTCTGATAATCTGTCATACAGCGACTTATTAGACAAAACATTGTGGATAGCCCGACGCTCTTGCTGTGCCAGGCGTATTGTCTGCCCCAAGCCATAATTGCTTTCCGCTTTTGACATTTCCCGAAGCCGCTTTGCGATATACTCTGGATTCATGCCTGTTAAATTTCGCATGAATTCAGGGCGCATAGCTTGTAAATGAGCGGTCTGTTCAGACAAGGCTATAGTCTGCTTCGTCGATGCGCTGCTTGGGCGCAACAGCGCCGCAATAACTTCTCTGGCTTTCCCTAACTGACCCAATTGGTGGAGCTGATCATCCGATAATTTTGCAGCTTTAGCGCCTCTGCTGGGGTCAGATAGACGCAATAGTTCATTAGATTGTCGTCTAATGATCTGCTGCATTTCCAGCAACTCGCCACGGCTGCGGTCTCGAAGCTTATCCTTTAAGTCAGGCGCACCATAGAACGGAGCAACCTCTTTAAGGAGCCGTTCTGCGGCAGCCTTTCTGTCAGCCTGCCTGTTTTCAACTCTATCCTTAGCTTCTCTTTCCAGCCGTGCCTTGCGTTCGTCTCTACCTGCCTGAGCGATCCCTGGCAAAATCTCATCGGTCAGCTTACGTAGGCGGTATTCTTGACCATTACTTAACGTGTCAACACGAGA
>JAYKJC010000029.1:0-4790 GCA_035285885.1 Leptolyngbyaceae cyanobacterium
CCATCCAGGTTGAAGACGCCTACTGGAAGACGGGCGGAGTGTTTTGGGTGGTGGAGCATCAAGACGTGATTGTGGGGAGCGGCGGCTATCACCCGTCGCACCGAGCAGAGAAAGTGGTGGAACTGCGCAAGATGTTTATTCTGCCTGAGTTTCGGCGGCAAGGGGTGGGACGGTTTCTGCTGACAGAACTCGAAAAATCGGCTGCGGCTCAGGGCTTCACTGAAATGTGGTTAGAAACGGCAACCGTTCTCAAAGAAGCCATTTGTTTGTACGAAAAATTTGGCTATCAGCCATCGACGGGGGTTGAGACGCAACGGTGCGATCGCGTCTATTACAAAAGACTGTCATCTTCAACATCAACGTGAAGCATTCTCATTCATCTTCAAGATGTAGGGGAGTGTGATCTATCGCCTTTCTCTGCGGGATTTTCTGTTCTTGCTAATCCCTATGTGGGTGATTTGTGTCGGTTTTCAAACAGCAGGTTGGGTCAGGTATCGCGTATTGTGTGAGATAGTGCCCAGGCAAGTGACAATTCAGATTGGTGTGTCAAGGTAGGCAGAATGCCGCGCTAACACAACAATCCACTCAATTTCCATTCACCCTATCGAGAGAAGAGACCGTGGTTCCCTTACACGATAACAATCCGACTCGTACTACCCCTTACATAACCTATGGCTTGATTGGGTTAAACATCTTTATCTTCTTATTTGAGATGAGTTTGGCTCCTCCAGCTCTGGAGCAATTCATTCGCACATGGGGAGTTGTGCCCGCAGAACTCACCGAACAGGCGGGTCAGGAGTGGATTACGCTATTTTCTTCGCAGTTTTTGCATGGCGGTCTGCTCCACGTCGGTGGAAACATGCTGTACCTCTGGGTGTTTGGCAACAACATTGAGGACCAACTCGGTCATGGTCGATTTGCTGTCTTTTATTTAGCGTCGGGTGCGTTAGCGGCGTTAGCACAATGGTTCTTTGCGCCCTCATCGACGATTCCGTTGGTGGGAGCCAGTGGGGCGATCGCCGGAATCATGGGAGCCTATATTCTCCGGTTTCCCAAAGCCAGAATTTTGACCCTGATTCCCATCTTCTTTTACATCACCACCGTCCGCATTCCGGCCTACTTATTCTTAGGGTTTTGGTTTGTGCAGCAAGCCCTCTACAGTGTTGCCAGCCTCAACGTTCAAACGGGAGCCGACTCGGGAGGCGTTGCCTATTGGGCACACGCGGGCGGCTTTGTGTTTGGGGCGATCCTGGGGCCGCTCCTTGGCCTCTTTGATGACCAACCGCCAAGCGGTAGCAATCGAACACCCAGTCGATATCGCTAACGCTACATCATTCACTGACTGTAGTCTGAGGACGAGTCGCAGAACCAATGAATCTACAGCGCTGTGCGCGGTGGTTAAGTACAGTTGTGTGGGGCACTGTTGAAAACTGCTGTATTTAAAAAATTAGGATGTCAGCCGAGTTCTTCCTAACATCGGATAGAAGTTACTTCTTCTGGTGCACTTCTAGTGGCTAATTCCCATGCCCCACTACTATTCAGAAAAGTATAATTCTTGATGTCTGTACTACCGCTACCATCCTCTCTGCAATACTGCATTCTTGCACGCAGAACAACCTCACTTTCTGAATCTACAATTCTTCTAGCTTGCCCCACTAATTGAATCGTTTCAATGGGTAGCTTACCGTTTCTCCCTTCTAACCAATCCCTCTCTCCTGTCTCATTTAGGGTTGGATATATTTCTATTAAAGACACAAAATCTCTGTTTGTTAAACCCAGAGCATATTCATTGAGTAAATGCTCCGGTGAGTTTTGTGTTTGCTGAGGTAAATCAACCTCTGCAACTGGAGGTTCGTTAGTATCAGGTGTGCCAGGGCCATTGTTTCCTATTAATCCAGCTTGATTGAGAGCAGCCACTAATCCTGTGACGGCAACAACAAGAGTTCCTAGCGCTGTCAAAACCCCCGGTAGGGTACTCCAAAACCCTACTTGGTTCTGTTTAGAAGATTCATTATTATCATTCATAAAAAGACCTGAACACCATCATAAAAATGTAACTGTTCCAGAAACAGTTACATAAAAATCAAGCTTGACCTCCCTAAAGAACGCGATCTCCCAGATGGCAGCTTATTTGGCATTCGTTCATGAGATTAGCTTGTTTTCTTGATATCACTACAAACAGATTGCCGTCTAACTACCACCTCACAAACGACACAGCTTTACAGGTTTAGGGAGCCTGAAAACTGAGCCTTTGCCAATATTCTATATCCAATAGGAAAACACTGGACTCATCAAATTGCGCAGTTAATGTCTCCTGATTTTTGGCTGAACCGGAGGTTTTCCCGATAGTCCACCGGACAGTCGATGACGACCGGAACGGTTTGGGTGAGCGCTTCTTTGAGAATGTCTTTGAAATCAGCCGTTGACTCCACACGATAGCCAATCAGTCCCATGCTTTCTGCAAACTTCACAAAGTCGGGATTGCTAAATTTAATGAACGATGAGTGATTGTAGTGGTTGAGTTGCTTCCATTCGATCAGTCCGTACCCACCGTCATTGAAAATGATTGTGACGAAGGGCGTGCCGATGCGTAGGGCGGTTTCAAGTTCCTGGCAGTTCATCATGAAGCCCCCGTCTCCGGTGACAGCGACCACATTCTTGTCAGGAGCCACGAGTTTTGCGGCAACGGCTCCGGGAATGGCGATGCCCATGGCGGCAAATCCGTTTGAAATGAGGCAGGTGTTGGGGCGATCGCAATGATAATGGCGGGCCATCCACATTTTGTGAGCGCCCACGTCAGAAATCACGATATCTTCTGGCCCCATCACCTGACGCAAGTCGTAGATCAGCTTTTGTGGCTTGACGGGAAATTCCTCGCTTGTGGCGTATTGCTCGTAGTCGGCACGAATATCGGCAATCAGATCCATCGCTTTGGGTTCAGGCTTACCCAGACGAGTCGCCCGCTTCAGAATCTCAATCAGGGAGTCGGAAATGTCGCCCACGACTTCCGCGACAGGAATATAGCTGCTGTCAATTTCGGCGGGCATTTGTCCGATATGAATGATGGGAATCTCTCCGTTGGGGTTCCATCGCTTCGGTGAAAACTCAACCAGGTCGTAGCCCACGGCAATCACCAGATCTGTGCTATCGAAGCCACAGCTAATAAAGTCTCGCTGCTGGAGGCCGACGGTCCACAGCGCCATGCGATGCGTGTAGGGGATGGCCCCTTTGCCCATAAAGGTGTTGGCCACGGGGATGGTGAGTTGCGTCGCAAATTCCGTCAGGGCTTCGCTGGCGTGACCCCGCAACACAGCATTTCCTGCGAGAATAAGAGGGTTATTGGCTTTGGCGATCGCCTCCGCAGCCTTCTCCAGACTCTTGGCAGACGCATAGGTTTTCTCGCGGGTATCAGTGGCCAGTGGACTGCCCGAGGCCGCCATATCGGCAATATTTTCGGGAAGGTCGATGTGAACCGCTCCTGGTTTCTCGGTTTGAGCCAATTTGAACGCCTTACGCACAATTTCACTGGTGTTGCTTGGACGAACAATCTGCGCATTCCACTTGGTCACGGGACTGAACATTGTCACCAAATCCAAATACTGATGGGATTCGATGTGCATGCGATCGGTGCCGACTTGTCCCGTAATCGCCACCAGGGGAGCGCGGTCTAGATTGGCATCCGCGACGCCCGTCATTAAATTGGTCGCGCCAGGACCGAGGGTCGAGAGGCAGACCCCCGCTTTTCCGGTAAGACGGCCATATACATCCGCCATGAAGGCTGCGCCTTGCTCGTGGCGTGTGGTAATGAATTGAATCGAAGAATCGCGTAGGGCTTCTAAAACTGCGAGGTTTTCTTCGCCGGGGAGGCCAAAGACGTATTCAACCCCTTCATTTTCAAGACATTGGACGAGTAGTTCTGCCGTGTTCATAGGATGTGTGGTGCTAAACCTGTGATGAGCTGACCTGTGCAGGCGTGTGTTGTGAGACAAAATGAGTCCTCAGACTCCTGTTGCAAACTGTCTAAAAAACAGTAAACCTTTCAAGTAAAACATGTCGTGATGGGCATTGACGGGTGACGTAAGGATGCCCTGACAATGCCCGTTGTGAGTCGTGTTATTTCACCCAAACCGTTTTAATGTTGACGAATTCTTGGATGCCGTGTTTGCTCAGTTCTCGCCCATAGCCCGACTGCTTGATGCCACCAAAGGGAAGACGCGGGTCAGATTTGACCAGCCCATTGATGAAAACCGCCCCCGCTTCGATGTCGCGGATGAGGCGATCGCGCTCAGCGTCATCCTGAGTCCATGCACTGGCCCCCAGGCCAAAGGGCGTATTGTTGGCCAACGTGATGGCTGCCTCCACATCAGGCACTCGAAACAGCATAGCTACAGGACCGAAGAATTCTTCCTGCTCCGCAGGAGTTCCGGGGGGAATGTTGGCCAAAATGGTCGGCGGATAGAAATTATCCCGCTGGAGCGATTCATCCAGCGGCATGTCATCCGGGTTTCCCCCAATCAGAGCTGTTGCCCCTGACGCGAGGCAGGCATCCACTTGTTCCTTCAATTCGTTGCGAATTGTCGGCGTGGCCATAGGCCCAATGTCCGTGTCGGGATTCATCGGGTCGCCCACTTTCAGCGCCGCAAATTTCCCAACAATTTTCTCGATAAACGCATCGGCAATGGACTCCTGAACGATGTAGCGCTTGGCGGCAATGCAGGACTGTCCGTTATTGAGCATCCGCGCGGTGACCGCTGTCGATGCGGCTGCGTCTAAATCAGCACTTTCTAGAA
>JAYKJC010000030.1:0-11510 GCA_035285885.1 Leptolyngbyaceae cyanobacterium
CTGAAGCTCTGCCTGAAATTCTGACTGAAACTCGGATTGACAATATTCCTGCAAATCCTCAGGGTGAATATCTCGCACACATTGCGGCAGAATCGTTTTGGCGCTCGTTCCCGGAAAAATCGAGAACCAGTCCCGTTCGCCCTGGGTCACCGTCCATGTGACATGAGGATGGCATAACGCCAAATGTTGGACGTGCCGCTGAATTTGTCTCAATTGCTGAGCGGCTGACGGCATTGCCTCTCGGCGGTGGGGCCACGACTCAAATATCTGCGAGGCTGTCACAATCGTGCCTGGGGCGATCGCCACTGACTCACAAGCAATCACTTCTCCTTGAGCGTCGTACTGAACACACCATCCTTCATCCGTGTCGGCCTGGTGACTGCTAATGTCGAGCCTGGCTAACTGGGCGAGACTGTGCAGCGCTTCTCCACGAAACCCCAAGGTGTGAATTGCATGTAAGTCCTGACGATGAAAAATCTTGCTGGTGGTGTGAGGTCGAGCCGCCTGCTGCAAATCATCGCGACTCATGCCGTGGCCGTTATCTGCTACACGAATGCTCCATCGATCGAGGTCAATGGCGATCGCCACCCGAGTTGCGCCTGCATCAAGGGCATTCTCTGCAAGCTCACGCACAGCCGCCGCTAGGGAATCTATCACCTCGCCAGCGCCAATGAGGTACACCGCATCGATGGGCAGCGGCTGAATGGTTAGTGGCATGACCTAATCCCTGATTCGTTTCGAATGCTCACCGCTAAAGGCTTAATAATTCTTCAGTGCCCGTTCGATATCGCGCTTGGCTTGCTTCTGCTTCAAAGACTCACGCTTGTCATGCAGCTTTTTACCTCGACCCAGGGCCAGCGTGACCTTTACCCATCCTCGCTTGAGATACAGCTTCAGCGGCACCAGAGTCAGCCCTTTCTGCTCGGTTTTACCGATGAGCCTGCGAATCTCATCTCGATGAAGCAACAGCTTCCGATTTCGCCGAGGATCGTGATTGAAGAATTGACTCGTGTTTTTGCTCGGAGAAATGTGAACATTCTGAAGCCACACTTCTTCATCGCGAACCTGAGCAAACCCATCCCGTAAGTTCACGCGACCTTCTCGAATGGACTTCACTTCGGTTCCTAGAAGCTCAATACCCGCTTCATAGGTGTCTAGAATTTCATACTGAAATCGAGCCTGACGATTATCAGCTACGACCTTAAATCCTTTGCTACTGTCGCTCATAGTTCACGCTGCCTCCCTCAATCTTCGCAGTAGAGAATGCAATAGAGAATCGACTCTACCCGTCCCTACTCCTTCACAATCACCCACTCATGGAGTTCAAATGTAACGCATCCTGCTTTCACCAGGGGGTCTTCGGCCACAATCGATTTAGCTTCAGCTAAGTCAGATGCTTTGAAGAGCAGCATCCCGCCGCCGCGCTCTCGCCAGTAGCCTGTTTTTGCTTCGTGCCCCTTCTCAATCAGCGTTTGCACGAATGCCGTATGAGCAGGAACATGCTGATCAAAAACAGCCTTCTCAACAATACCAGTCTCAATCTTGACAAACCAGGGCATAGATGACGTTAAAACAAAACTATAGCTACTCTAGCAGGGGATCGTCTGACTTTTAGATGGGAGCGTGAATGGGAGCCCATTCAGGGGATTAGGGCAATCCCGAAAATTTTCCTGAGAATATCGGCATCGTCCCGCCTTTGCAGTAGAATGTCCATCGTGAACAAGCCTGGGTACGTGCATCAGGGCTTGGTTTATCAGTCGCCTGTGTTCAACCTGTCGCCTGTGTTTATCGATGTCGGTCACTGCTGCAGTCGGCTTTATCGCTAGATTTCAATTCACTTCAACTTATGTCTAAGGTTCTCGTTTCTGACCCAATCGATCAGTCTGGTATCGATATTTTGCAACAAGTTGCCCATGTCGATGTCAAGACGAAGCTTGCTGAAGACGAACTCGTCAAGCTGATTCCTGATTATGACGCCCTGATGATTCGCTCTGGAACGAAGGTGACTCAGGCGGTGATTGATGCGGGTGCCAAGCTCAAAATCATTGGTCGTGCTGGGGTGGGGGTCGATAACGTCGATGTTCCTGCGGCCACCCGTCGAGGCATTCTCGTCGTCAACTCTCCTGAAGGCAATACGATCGCTGCGGCTGAACATGCGATCGCCATGATGCTCTCCCTCTCGCGTCACATTCCAGAAGCCAACCAGTCCATCAAAGCGGGAAACTGGGATCGAAAGAAATTCACAGGCGTCGAGGTTTATAAGAAAACCCTCGGAGTCGTGGGATTGGGTAAAATTGGCTCCCACGTAGCGACCATCGCCCGAGCCATGGGCATGCGGTTGTTGGCCTATGATCCTTTCCTTTCCGCTGATCGAGCCGAGCAATTGGGCTGTCAGTTGGTCGAACTCGACACCGTTTTGCGAGAAGCCGACTACATCACCCTTCACCTGCCCAAGACTCCTGAAACCGCGCACATGATCAATTCAGAAGTCTTCAAGATCATGAAGCCGACGGCTCGCATCATCAATTGCGCGCGGGGCGGCATCATTAATGAAGCCGATTTGGCCGTAGCCTTAGCAGAAGGCACCATTGCCGGAGCGGCTCTGGACGTGTATGAAGAAGAACCCCTCGGAGAAAGTCCACTTACGGCTCTCGGACAACAGATTGTGATGACGCCTCATCTGGGCGCATCCACCGCTGAGGCACAGGTCAATGTTGCAGTGGATGTGGCCGAGCAGATTCGCGACGTGCTGCTGGGGTTACCGGCTCGTTCGGCGGTCAATATTCCGGGACTGCGTCCAGATGTACTGGAGAAACTGCGACCCTACTTACAACTGGCTGAAACCCTGGGCAATCTCGTCAGTCAGCTGTCCGGGGGGCGAGTGGAATCGCTCAACATTCGACTCCAGGGAGAACTCGCAAATAACGCAGCTCAGCCAATCGTCGTTGCAGCCCTCAAAGGACTGTTGTCCTATGCTTTGAGGGAGCGAGTCAACTACGTCAATGCTTCGATTGAAGCAAAAGAGCGGGGCATTCGCGTGGTTGAAACCCGAGACTCCACCGTTCGCGACTACACGGGCTCCCTCGTTCTAACGGCCAAAGGCAATATGGGCAACCACTCCGTCACCGGAGCCGTGTTTGGAGACGAAGGCATGCGAATTACGGACATTGATGGGTTCCCGATCAACGTCCCCCCAAGTCAGTACATGCTTTTCACCGTCCACCGAGACATGCCCGGCATTATTGGAAAGATTGGTTCTCTTCTGGGAAGCTTTAACGTCAATATTGCAAGCATGCAGGTCGGACGGAAGATTGTTCGTGGCGATGCGGTGATGGTGCTCAGTATTGATGACCCGCTTCCTGATGGAATTCTGACTGAGATTACGAAGGTTCCAGGTATTCGAGATGCCTACACGGTGTCGTTGTAAGAGCCGTCATAGGAATCGTTGTAGGAGTCTGTGTCGGATCGGATCGTTGCCAATACCTGATTCATTCCCCGTTCATTCTTGGAGTACCTGTGGCTAGTTGGTGGGAAATTCGAGTCTTATGTGACGTTAACGGTGAGGATCTGGTCTTCTGGAGACTCGAAGATTTTGGCTGCAAAGGAACTTCACGGGAGATTCGAGGGGGAGTGTGTGTGGTCAGCGCTTACCTGCCTCAGCAGCAATCAAAGTTGCTAGATTTGGGGGCACTGTCACTCCTCACGCAACAGGACGCGTTGTGCGCTCAGTTACCCGTTCCAGATGTTCAGTGGCGACTCATCGAAGAAGAAGATTGGGCCAGCAGTTGGAAGCAATATTGGCATCCGCAAGAGGTGGGCGATCGCTTTCTGATTAAACCCGCCTGGCTCCCTGATCCTCCGACCTCTGACCGACTCATTCTTCGGCTTGATCCCGGTGCGGCTTTTGGCACGGGCACTCACCCCACCACCCAACTCTGTCTTGAATCTTTAGAAATGCGCCTGCTTACCCCCAATCAGTCAGAACATATGGTTTTGGCTGACATTGGGTGCGGCTCAGGGATTGTGTCAATTGGCGCACTCCTGCTCGGGGCCAAGCAAGTCTACGCAGTAGATATCGATCCCCTTGCGATTCAAGCCACTGGGGAAAACCGAGACCTAAACTACATCGCATCCGAACGCTTGATTGTGAATGAAGGCAGTGCTGATTATTTAATGAAGGCGCTCCCTCATCCCGTTGACGGGATTATTTGCAACATTTTGGCTGAAGTGATTATTGACCTGATTCCGACGTTCGGAGAAATCTCCCAAACCAACACTTGGGGTGTTTTAAGCGGCATTCTTCTCGATCAGGCAAAAGCCGTCACAGACGTTCTCGAACAACACGGATGGTTTGTGGCAACACTGTGGCGTCGAAAAGAATGGTGCTGCCTCAATATCAGGAGGAGTTAAATAGTAAAGCTAGTTAAGCTGTGGCGCTATGGGCGTTGGTTAATTCACGTTGGTTAAACATTGCGCGTGAATCGCACGATGCCCAACCTCACCGTTGAGAAGTGATCAGAACTCTGCGCTTGACTAACCTTCACACTAGGACATGAAGCAGATTCGTAGGGTGAGCAATACCCACCATTAGTTTTACCTGGGCTGTAGGGTTTAGGTGGGCGATGCCCACCCTACTTGATGAGTAATCCAGGCTAGGACATGAAGCACACTGTATTAAAGCGCTTTGCCAGCGTGTCAACTACAGCGCATGTGTGGGGCGGCGCGGCGCACCGCCCCACACATGCGCTCAATCAACTTGCATACCTGTAAATAAAGAAAGTCAGGGAAACTTGATTTTCCTAATGCTCACCTAGCTCTTTCTAAACTTTTGCTCTGCTAGTTCAGTTGCATCATACAGAAAAGCACGGTTCCAATCTTGAGCACCCAGCTCCTGAACCGAAAAATCTGATGGATAAGCATGTGCAGTCATATAGCTAAAGCAGCTACTCATTAAAAAATAGACGCCGATCAGCCCTGCTGCTGCACTGGAAACCAGAAGTCCTGCCAACATGAGCGAAAATTCACGCTGCTCGATGGCATTTCGCATCAGGCGAAGTGCCCATGCGACTAAAACAGTGACGACAACAATGACCGTTGCTAAAACCATTCCCTTGGCTGTGTACCGTGTGTAATATCTTTACGGATTGTAACACTAGCTCACAAAACATGCCCACTCTGCATCAAGTTATGAGCTTGCTTTAAGGAATCTGCAACCTTTCTTAACTTCTTGGGGGTTGTCTAATCGTCCTTTTTCTTGATCTGATGAACAAACCTTCAGATTTATCAATTGTTATCCTATGGGCGCTCAATCTTGAATGGCCTCATCAAAGGGTAGGATGTGATGTCATGGGACTACGTTTAGATTCAGCGTGAATGACCAGAGGCCGTTGATCGTCCTTATAATTGTCTCTCAGTGATTCATTTTTCAGTGATTGATTCGAGCGATTCATTCGCGACCACTCATTTGCAGCAAAACTTAAGAGGTATCTAGATTCATGACGGCTGTAACCCAGGTTCCAACCTTTTGCGAGGGCATTCAATATTTTGGTCAAGCTCCTGATGGTTTTGACACCTATGGGAAAACGCCTGTGATTGCCGAAGGAGCAACGGCGATCGCCGATCCTACTGATCCTGCTGCGGCCTTTCAAGCTCAACTTTATGCCGATGCGCTGCGCTATCTCATTCTCCAGATGACTGCGAGTAAAGCATCTGGACACCCCGGCGGATTTGCCAGCCAAGCCGAAGCCTACGCTGCATTTGTCATGTTGGGCTATAAGAACATCATCACCGAAGTCGGGCACCATGCCCCCGGATTCTACAGTGCGATGTTCCTCGACCGCTCCCTTGAGGACATGGGCATTCACACCGTTCAACAGTTGCGCGATCGCTTTCGAGAGCTGCACGGCTTGCTGGGGCACTTGTCAGGCTTCATTCCCGGCATCCTCGCACCTGCAGGTCCGCTTGGGCAAGGGCAGCACTTTGCCATGTCTGCCGCGCTGCTGAACCGCGATACCCTCTTTCCTTTTACGGTTGGAGATGGCGGCTTGGGAGAACCCTACGTCATGAGTTCCTTCGGCCATTTCCACACGGCCTATCCAGAGGTGACGAACTTCTTACCTGTGCTGGTTTGGAATGGCTTCTCCCAAGAGCATCACAGCATGATCTCGCTGATGACCAATGAGCAAATGACCGCCTACTGGAAAGGTAACGGGTTTGATGAAGTGGTCTTGGTAGATGCGAAAGAATTTGATGACCAGGGACAGCCCGGAGCGTATGTCGATAGTACGCAGTTCTCTCCAAAACAGCGCCTCGCCTTTACTCAAGCGGTTCTCGTTGCTGCTGACAAGGCCGCTCAATCAGCCCTTAATGGAACGCTGACTGTTTTCATCATTAAGCAACTGAAAGGAGCGGGGGTTCACGCCAGAGGGTCAAAGTCTCACAACCTGTATGGGTTTCATACCCTGGACAATGAAGATATCGTCGCCGCATTGAAGGCTCGGGCGATGCCTGTAGACGTCTGGGAACTGGTGCGGCAGAATGCCGAACGGGCGGGGGGTGGCCCTGCGGCAAAGGTTGCTGTGACTGAGTCGGAGCGATCGCTGCCTGCCCTAGGTGAACTTCCCCTTGAGGAGTATGAGGTTGGAGGCGACCCCAAAGTCTCAACCACCGCCATGGGAGCGCTGGTGGCCCATGTGGGACAGCAAGACCCTGACTTTATTGTGACGAACGCCGATGGTAACGAAGCATCCGGCATCAAAAACATCAACGATGCCCTAAAAATTATTCACCCCACGCCCGATGAACTCTATAACCAATCACCCAACGGGCAGGTGTATGAACCCCTCAGTGAAGATGCCTGTGCTGGATTAGCCGCAGGGATGGCGCTGATGGGAGGACGGACACTTTGGTGTTCTTATGAATCATTTGCGATTAACGGATTGCCCATCTGGCAGACGGTGACCCAGGCCATGGCCGAATTGCGCCGCCCGACGCCCTCAACCGTCACCCTCTATACCGCTGGCGCACTGGAGCAGGGCCGCAATGGTTGGACTCACCAACGCCCTGAAGTCGAAGCCTACTTCGCTGCTATGATGCGTAACGGAAATGTTTTTCCGCTCTTCCCGATGGATGCCAATAGCATTCAAATCTGCTACGCCTGGGCACTCTCGACCAAAAATAAGGGTATTGTCATTACCGCGAGTAAGTCGCCCCTTCCTATTCGCACTACCTTTGAACATACGCGGGTGGCTTTGCGAGATGGTGCGGTGGTACTCCAGGAAATTCCTGGCAGTCAAACGGTTGTCTTTGCTGTCATTGGGGACATGATTTTGGTGCCTGTGTTTGAGGCTGCAAAAGCACTCGAAGCCGCAGGCATCGGTAGCCGAATTGTGTCTGTGGTCAATCCCCGTCGGTTGTATCGTCCCAGCGATACGGGATGGGAGACCTGCTCAGAACCCGATAGCGTATTCCTCGACGACACGAGTTTTACGGCGATTTTTGGAGGTGATGCTCTGGTGGGCGTTACCGGGGGAGCCAGCGCCATGCTAGAGCCCGTCATGCTGCGCAGCACCGCGCCCCGAGATACCTTTGCCTGGCGACGGGGTGAAACGACTAGCAGTCCTAAATTGCTGATGGAGCAGAACGGCATCACCGCTGACGCCATTAAGGAACGGGCGATCGCCCTTCTGGAATGATCCACTGGGAATAATCCATGAGGCTAGACGGGAAAGTAAGTTTAATTACGGGTGCCGGGTCTGGAATTGGTCGAGCCACCGCCGAGTGTTTCGCGCGGGAAGGTTCCACGGTGGTCGCTGTTGACCTCAATGCTGAGGCCGTCAATGCAACGCAGCAAGTCATCCAAGCGGCGGGGGGATGTTGTCATGGCCTTAGCATTGATGTAAGTCAGGAAATGCAGGTGAAGGAGGCGATCGCCACAACGGTTGAACGGTTTGGTCGCCTGGATATTCTGCACAACAATGCGGGCATTTCGATTCTGAAACCCATCACCGAAACCACTGAGGCTGACTTGGATAGGCTGCTTGGGGTGAATCTTAAAGGCGTGTTTTTTGGGTGCAAGCATGCGATCGCCCAGATGGTGACGCAAGGGGGCGGCGTCATCATCAACACGGCTTCAGAACTGGGCATTGTCGGGCAACCGCTGTATAGCGCGTATTGTGCAACGAAAGGAGGTGTGTTAGCCCTCACTCGCGCCCTGGCGACCGAATGGGCCTCTCAGAATATTCGAGTCAACGCCATTTGTCCGGGACCGATCGATACTCCCATGATTCATGCAGAGTTTGCCATCGGCAGCGACCCAGATGAAGAACGCAAAGCGGCCATTGCCACCATTCCCCAGGGGCGATTGGGAAAACCCGAGGACATCGCTCGCGTTGCGCTGTTTCTGGCGACCGAAGATGCAGCGTTTGTCCAGGGAGCGGCGATTGTTGCAGATGGAGGAAAGACGATTATCTAGCGGGTCACGCAGAGGACGACTACCAGCGTTTCGATCGCTGGATAGCGGCAAAGGTTCCTGACCCAATCGTCCCTAAGATCAGGAGCCAGATGAGTCCCCCAGGAATGAAGGTAAGAATACCCAGTCCTCGCAGTATCCAAACAGCGAGGGTAATGCCGAGTAGCATTAAGAAGAGTCGATAGCTTTGGGTAGAAAGTCGCTGCATTGTGCTTCTATTCCTTAGAGGTCATCTGGATTAACGCCCAATTCGCGCAGCTTAGCCGCTAATCGCTCTTGTCGTTGCGCAGACGCTTCTGCCCGTTCTCGCTCGGTTTCTGCTCGTTCTCGCTCGGCTTCTGCTCGTTCTCGCTCAATTACAACCTTTTGGCGCTCGGCTTCGGCTGACTCTTCTGGAGTTGGCACGAGTTCTCCGTCTGGCGTGAAGAACCGCAGCTGATCGTCATGAATACCCAAATAGAGCTGTAGTTGCTGACTCCATCGCCATCCGTGTTCATTCGGCTCCAGGCGATGATAAGCTCCATCCACTAAATGAAACCCTTCAAATTCTAAAGTCTCGGGGTCAAACCAGAAATAGTCTGGGGTGCGAAACGTATCTTGATAAATCTCTTTCTTCAATCCCCGGTCAACTTTTGCAGTGGACTTTGACAGCAGTTCCACAATCACATTCGGATACTTCCCATCTTCTTCCCACACGACCCAGCTTCTACGGGGCCGTTTCTCCGTGCCCAGCACCACTAAGAAATCCGGCCCCCGAAAGTCTTCTGACTTGAGCTGATTGGGGCTGTAGTAAACGGTGAGATTGCCCACAGCAAAGTAGTCGGTGCGATCGCCCCACAACCAGTTCAGGCACGACAACAAAAGAAGAATCTGATAGAGATGCAGGGAACTTTCCAAAGGGGGTTCGTCGCTCCAGAGGTTACCAGGAGGAAAAATAACATCTTCAGGGGCTTCTTGGATCGATTTTGTTTGTGTAGAGGGGGTCATGAGCCGATGGCGAGTCAATCAGTGGGTCAATGAAAGTGGGTCAATAAACAGTGGGTCAATAAACAGTGGGTCAATGAAATCGTAGCGTGTCAGGCTTGCATTTAGTGTAGCGAAGGGATGGCAATTCTAGCCGTCTCAGCCCATCGATTCTGACGAGAACCTGTCTACTGTGATGGATTCAGCTCGGGTTTGAGTGCATCGATGAACTGACGGGCCGTTCGGCCTGAGCGTCCATTATGCCGAGTGGCCCATTGAAGGGCTCGATAGTCCAATTCGTCTTGGTCTAACTGAATATTCTCTTGCTGGGCCAGATGATGAATGATGGTGAGGTATGTGGGTTGATCCGCAGGCTCAAAGGTGAGGGTGAGGCCGAAGCGATCGCTAAAGGACAGCTTTTCTTGCAGGGTATCCCACGCATGAATTTCATCGGCATCACGGGGACGGGGACGTTCTGCATGAAACTCGCGAATCAGATGGCGACGGTTGGAGGTGGCGTACACCACGACATTCTGAGGCCGAGCCGTTACGCTCCCTTCTAGAACCACTTTCAGGGCTTTGAAGGCATCATCATCATCCTCAAAGGAGAGGTCATCCACAAAGATGATGAACCGTTGAGGATAGAACCGGAGCTGATCGACAATCAATGGCAAATCCTTAAGATCATGTTTCCCGACTTCGATCAGGCGCAGTCCGCGATCGCCATAGTGATTGACCAACGCTTTGACCAGCGATGATTTGCCGGACCCTCGACTGCCATAGAGCAGCACATGAAGGGCACGATATCCCGATATCAAGGCTTCCGTATTTTGAATCAGGGCTTGACGAGGAATGTCATAAGCGGTCAGTTCTGCAAGCTGAATGGGGTCAGGATTGGCGATGCCGATCAACGCACCGTTTGCCCATCGCAAGGCGTGATATTGAGCCGGAAGTCCGGTGCCGTGCTGGTGATAGTGATGGGCGATCGCCCCCATGTGATTGGCCCAGTTGTCGCTTTCCATCAGCGTTTGCCAGATGTCATGAGAGCGGAGGCGATCGCTCAGTGAGGACTCCGTTAACAGAGAAACGCTTGAGCCGATGTCCCATGGAATAAGGTCATCGGGCAACGATGCAGCCGTGTGTATCCATTGCCCTACCTGCTGAATGGTACATTGACTAATCTGGTGGATGGCCTTGAGGTCGTGACGGGCGGCTGTCGTCAACGCATCTGGTAACTGGTCAACAGGCATCTGTTGGGCGTATCGAGTAAACGGATTTTCCGTCGTAAGCACCTGAGCTAACAGGTAATCCGGCCAATTCATTCCCACATCTGCCAAAGCATGAAACCATTGTCCATAGGCGCTGACGCACTTGAGCGGGTAGAGGGGATGTTCGTGACAATGCTGAAGGAGGTCAAGAAACGCTCGACCCACAGCGTTATCGAGCACCGACG
The DNA here is from genome assembly GCA_035285885.1 of Leptolyngbyaceae cyanobacterium. Lineage (GTDB taxonomy): Bacteria > Cyanobacteriota > Cyanobacteriia > CAKZMO01 > CAKZMO01 > JBCCWF01. The sequence continues at coordinate 10,887 of JAYKJC010000030.1, forward strand.
CATAGAGAAGCAAGGATGCGGCGCGATAGCGAAGTGTTTCAATGGTCTGTGATGGCAAGGTGTCCCACGGGCAATCGGAAGGGTGTTGCATGACTGATTTGCCTACCTGACAGGAATGAACGTAGCGCTGAATGACCGCTCTTTATCGTAATACAGCGACGGTGAATCAGCCCTAAGACATGCTCATAAACGGGTTAGGATGACAAAGAGTTCATTTTGCTTGAAACACACGTTATGACCAAAAAAATCGGGGGATGCGGATGACACCAGGAGCAATTGCAGCGATCGTCTATGGAGTTTTTGCCGTTGTGGGGGGCATTGTGGGATATGCCAAGGCCAAGAGCACGCCTTCTCTGATTTCGGGGGTCATCAGTGGAGCCTTGTTGATTATTGCTGGCATTGTAAGCAGTATGGGGATGTCATGGGGAATACCGTTGGCGATCGCCATTACGGGAATCCTCGTCATTGTGTTTATTTACCGACTGGTCAAAACCCGGAAATTTATCCCAGCGGGACTGATGACCATTGCAGGTATCGCGGCCTTGATTGTGATGTTCAAGGGTTGACCGTGAAAGCGAACTATCGAGACTTCTTAGTGAGAGACTGGCAACCGGGCGATCGCCC
>JAYKJC010000031.1:0-4329 GCA_035285885.1 Leptolyngbyaceae cyanobacterium
TCTGCTCATCGGATCTAGGCGCATACACATCAAAGGTGAGCATGGGACGCTGGCGACCGTGGCGGCGATCGCTACTCGTCACAATCACAGGACTGCGGAGCGACTCACTCAAGTAGGTGATGGCTCCCTCTCGGTTCACGTCCGTTTCTTCTAGCTCATCGCACTCAATCATCAGCGCATTGCCCACCAGGGCGGCTTCTCGCTCCCAGATGAGGCGAAACTGCACCAGATCCGAAAATTGAGTCGGCACGGCATAGCCCGGCAGGGTGTGAAGATGGAGTCCGGCAAAGTGACAGGCAGTGGCGGCGATCGCCCGCTTACTCGAAATTTCATTGCCACACAGTTGCAGAATGGGCAGGGTCGCAACATCCCCCTCCACAGACCAGGCGGCAACCATTTGTTCCGCCACTTCCCAGTGAGAAAACACCAGGTCTTCGTCAAACTCAACAGGCTCAACCATGCCCAGCAGCCGTTCATCCATGTGTAGCACGCCCACCAGGTAGTGCAGCACCCATTCATCAATGCGAAGGGGACTAAACGTCAAATTCGGCCCCGTCCCCACTTCAATGAGCTTCCATCGACGTAAGGGAGCCATGGGTGTGAGGGCACTCCAGTGCGCATCCGGCAAAACGGCCAGGGCAAGGCTAAAGGTTGGATAGGTACGCTGGGCATCCCCCTGGGCGGCTGCGCAGAGAATGCGGAAACTTGCATCCAGCTCAATTCCAGCGCAGAGAAGCAAGAGATCCCGTTCAAACGGACTGAGACAGAAGCCCGTACAGATTTGGTCGAGGGCAGAGGGGGGTGGAGGAGTAGTGGGAGATGGGGAGAAAGGGGGAGTGGGAGCCTCAGCCGAGTCGATCAATGCGTCGTCGGTGAGGAGATCCGGGTCGGCATGGGCGATGAGCTGTTGACGGAGACGGGTCAGGTGCTCCATCAAGGTCTGGTGGTTGTAGGCTTGCCAGTCGGTTTGCCAGTCGGTTTGCCAGTCGGTTTGCCAGTTTTGGGAGTCGGTCATGGCTGAATCTGGACTCTAGGGTGGACGTACCAGTTGAAGGTGGCACTGGCAGGATGGTGATCGACCTCCAGTAAGCTTTCGGCTCCGTTGACTTGTAGCCGAACCAGATAGTCGCCCGGTTCGATGCGATCCAGGGTGAACTGTACCGCATGGCTGGTGTCCCTGCGCCCTGACGCCTTCTCCATGTAGGCGTCGGCATCCTGTCGAGACCATTCGTTGAGAATCAGAATGACCCGCTGGTCGGGGTCGATGGGCTGAGCCGTTTCAACGGTGACCACCGCTCGGCAGCGATCATGGCCGATGGGTTCGACGGATTCTACCTGGACGGAGGTAACGGTAGGTCGCAACACAAAGGAGGCAAGATTGGACTCTGCACCAGAGTAGTCGCCCTGAGATTCCTCTTGTGATTCCCTGGAGGATGCTCTGGAAGATTCTCCTGGAGACCTTTCTCCCCTGCGAGGGTGGATGACCTGCAAACTCTGAACCCCTGCCCGGAGAACGCCTGCGGGAATGGACGGCAACGCGAGCTGAATCTGAGAGGGCGTTACAGCCGTAGGTTCGACATCCACATCGGCAATGCGCACGCGCACAGATTCGTGGTACAGGTTTCGTCCGGTGATGACGAGGGTGCTGTCGAGGGTGATGGGTTGGAAGCTGCCAGAGGCGGAAATGACCCGATCCACAAATAACTGGCGGAAGGGAACGACCGTCGTGCGGCGCTCTCGAATCGGGAGGGGCTTCTTGCCAGATTCTTCCCCTTCAATCAGCACGACCGTAGCTTTATAGGTCAGCGAGAGGGCATAGGGGGTCTGAAAGAAGACAGACCAGATTTTTGAGAGGTTTTCAACGGAAATTTCTGTGGGCACAATGCGCACGGGCTCGATCTGATCCGACAGATCGGCTCCCGCCAGAAACCCGAAGGTGGGGTCGGCGATCGTTTCTCGAATCATCTCTGGGGTCAGGGCATACACATTCTGGAAGGTGCGAATGACGCTACCCGCCAGCCGTTGCGGTTCCATTTCCGCATCGCTGCCGTAGAAGGAGAGCAGAAATTGCAGGTCAGAAGCCACGAGCGATCGCTTTACCAGATCACGATTGGGGCGACGCACGGGCTGTTCATTGGAGGTATAGGCAGGATTGGGGGTGATGAGATAGAGGTAGAGGTTCACTCCAGTCTCGATCATTCCGCCTTCGAGGGTGTTGGGGCGGGCAGCGGTCACTCTTGCTCCAAACACATCTTCTTGGACGGTGGCTTGTAAGATGCGCTGAAGCGTCGCGGTGACTGCGGCGATCGCCAGTTGATTGCTCATGTGCGGCCTATCAGCAGACTTTCAAAGAAGGGGCAAAGATGAGGCAAAGAGGGACAAAAAAGGGGCAATTAACGGATTAACGAATCAAGAGCTTGAGTGTTACGCAGCTGAAAGACCCAGCTTTAATGCTTTAATAATCGCCTGGGTGCGGCTGGTGACCGAAAGCTTCTGGAAAATCGCCGTCAGGTGCGCTTTTACTGTGGCAACGGTGATGTACAGGTTCGACGCAATTTCATCATTGGACGCCCCTTGAACCAGCCAGTGCAACACATCCTGTTCTCGCTGAGTGAGGTTGAGCTTATGGGCGACCTGTTGCGATCGCCCATTGTAGAAACGAAACAGGCGAAAGAAGCCCGCCGCGACTTCTGGAGACAAATAGATCTGATCATCCAGCACCGCTTCAATGGCTTCAAACAAGTGAACAGATAAGTGGTTCTTAAAAATGTACCCATTCGCACCCGCTTGCATGGCCCGAAAGACCCATTCATCTTCCTGATGACCCGATAACACCAGCACCTTTCCGTTGAACGAGGTGTTTCGCAGTTCCGTCAACAGCTCAACGCCATCCTGAAACGACAGCTCTAAATCCAGTAACACCAGCATGGGATGCTGAGTATGAATCAGCTGTAGACCTTGGGGAATGGTCGCCGCCTCACCGACAATTTCGAACGGCTTTTCTGGATTGGCACGGTAGAACGTCAACAACGTCCGGATACCCTGGCGGAACCTTGTATCATCATCAATAAGAAGACAAGAAATTGGATACGTCGCCTGATAACGAGGCGGGGCTTGGAGAAGGCAATTTGCAACATTCATGGCTTTCACAGATTAATTTGACGCCCTGAGGGAAGGCTGGTTATTTCAGCAACAGTCCACTGCAACCTGACTAAGCGATTCCAGGACATATAGCGCTATGCGCGTTGGTTAAGTACAGTTTTGCGCTTAACGCGATTGCAAATCGCTATAGAGGCTGACAAACAGTTAGGGTTTGAACCTCGTCGCTAGAAGCTGTCATACGGAGATTCGCATCCCTAAGGTTCCCGGCATTCCCTCAACGGCTCAGATGTGACAAAAAACTTAGCACTTGAGGGTGAACGAAAACTTCGCTCCCCCGCTGGGCAGATTGGTCGCCCAACACTGTCCGTGATGATCCAACACGATTTTTTTGACCACGGACAGGCCGATGCCCGTTCCTCCCTGGCGTCGCGAATGAAACGGCATAAATATTTTGGGCAGGTCATCTTCATCAATGCCTGGGCCTTCATCCCATAGCTCCACCAGCACTTCTTCCTGAAACCGCTGCCACTGGCAGGTGATGGTTCCGCCCACAGGACTAAAGTGAATGGCGTTGAGAAGTAAGTTATTGAACACCTGCCCCATCTGCCAGCGATCGCACATCAAGCGAAGCGAATCAGAGGTGTTAACAATGCGGATCTGTTTTTCATCTGCCCAGGGACGCACCTGTTGGAGACTGGTGGCCCAAATCTCTTGCAACCCATGTGGCTCAAGCTGAAGCGTGGTGCGCCCCCCGTAATCTGCAAGATGCTGGATGTGGTGATCTAAGTCCGTTGTGGCACTTCGCATCAAGTCAAGCTGCGATCGCACCGGATCGTCCACAGGCAGGCTCGACATTACATCGGTGTAGAGTTCTATCAGTGAAAGGGGTTGACGAACCTGATGGGCTGTATGCTGAATCACCTGCTCTAATAACGCAATTTTGGCCTGCTGACGCTGCATCTCTTGCTCTAGGGAAAGGGAGCGTTTGAGTCCATCAATCCACACTTCTAGCAAAAGCGTCTGTTGTGGAGTGAGCGGTTGGAGGGTCTCAACCAGCACGATCTGTACGTTAGCAGTCTGGTCATGAACCATGCTTCCGTAGAGATAGCTGGGTACCGATGGGGCAGATGATGATCGCGCTTCTGGAGAAGGACGTTGAATGGACGGTCGTTTGTTAGACAAGACCTGGACGATTTGATCGGGGTGGGCGATCGCCCGAGCATGAAT
>JAYKJC010000032.1:0-9229 GCA_035285885.1 Leptolyngbyaceae cyanobacterium
CGCTCCCAAAACCCCTACAGACAGGAAACGTGCTGTATTGGGAAATAAAACTATTTCTGTTTAGATGCGAAGTTCACACAACAGAGCAAAACATCCACCACATCCTGACAGTCAAAACCAGAACGAAAGACCAATGGATCTACTCAGATAGCCTTTTCACGCACGAAGCCGTCGAGGAAGTCATTAAAGAATGGCTAAAAATGAATCAAACAGCTGGTGTCGTCTCAACCTTGCCCTCGACCTGGGTAGAAGTGAGGCGAGCATGAAAAAAGTAGAAATCAGCAAGAGAACATTGCGGCTTCTAGTGACATGCTTCTACCTAGAAGCCACCAGAACCGCCAGATTCTACCGGATTTCAATTGATGCAGCGATTCTCACAGAAGCAGATACCTTAGAACGCCAATCAATCACAGAAAAAGCTTTTCAGAGAGTCATCAACAAACTCTCACAACCCATCTTCTATGGCCCAGGGGGAGAACGATCCTCAAACGAGGACGCCGAAACCACGGCTCAGGCAAGCAGCCCCCACCAGCAACAAACTCAAGACACTGGTAGAGGTGAGAAGAGCGAGGAGCGCTAAGAGTCATCGAAGCGCCCCCCGTTGCCGTGCCAACGCTAACAGAACCAAAAGCAAAACTAACGGAACCACCAGCACCAGCGCTTACTCGTTGTGTAGCTACTTCGAGTGTAGCGCCAAACGATCGCCCCGTCCGCTTGTCCTTTAGGGTAGCAACGGTATCGGGCGATCGCCCCTTTCCCCTTCGAGGATAAACATCCTTTAGGGCACCAGACCCCTTTCTATGGAGTACCAAAATGATTCGAGCAACGATTGACTTAGAGTTCATGCCAGAAGAGAAGCACGAACAAGAACTATTAGGGAGTTGGCTAAACGGAGCCATCAGTGACTATTGCAGACACAACAGACCAATCGCAGGAAACATTCAACAGACAAAAGGCATGTGGTCGATCCTCGTCACGGCCAGCGACGATGACGACGATTATCGAGACTTCAGGCAATGGACGGAGAACGGCCAGCGCAGCCCAAAGACCGACACAAACGATAGCCGCAGAATAGCCAATCTCATCCCCATCCAAAAATTAGACCCACCTGACGAGCACTAGCCTGATGCCACTAGTCGAAACTTCCCGCCTGGGGAGTCGTGGGAGGCATCCCACTCGTCCTTTAGGGCTCGTCCTTTAGGGCTTGTCCTTTAGGGCTTGTCCTTTAGGGCAAAAGACGAGCTGTGCTGACTTTAACGAAAAAGCGGCCTTTGCCATTGATGGCTTAATTGGAATCTTGGTCAGCCCTAAAACTTTCCAAAATCTCCAATTGAATACATGGTGTATGGCTTCAAATAACCGAGGTCAGCACAGCTCAACAACTCCTACCAGATTTGAGGGTAGTGGGGTCAGCGTTCAATCTGCTGACTTAATCATAGGAATAAAGATCAAGAACGGAGTTTTTCATATGCCAATAGTTGCAGGGTGCGACGTAGGAAAAACATCACTTGATGTGTGTGTGCTTTCCTCCGAAGAATTGCAAACTATCAACGAACTGAAAAAATACGCGAGGAAATACAAACCACTAAAAATCACCAGTGATGCCGAGAGCATCGAACTTCTGAAACAGATAGAGTGCGATTGTTTTGTTCTAGAACCCACAGGCTCATACACATATTTGTGGATGGACATCTTCGATCAGTATGAGATTCCCTATCGCCTTGTCTCGCCCATGAGAGTTAGAAACTATGCCAAATACAAAGGCATGGTCAACAAAAGCGACCGTAATGATTGCGTAGCGATCGCCGCCTACTCACTAGAAGAGTTTCACAAATCACGGGCTTTTCTGGGAGTAGAACGACTGAACGTAAGAGAACTATTTCTCTCACTCAACGCAACCACCCGGAGCAGAAACCCAACCGAAAACCGACTAGGCCAGCGTCTACAGCGCGAATGCCCAGAACTTGAGAAAACGTACAAAGGCATGCGCCGAAGGTGGCTGCAGCCAGCCCCCACACTTCTCCTCGAGATAGCAGGGATTGAGCATGATCGACATGACCCCTACAAGAAATCACGAGACAAGAAAATCAACGAGTCGATCGGGAAAGGCTTTTCTAGTCACACTCGCGACTTAGCCCGACACCTCATCCAGTTCTATGACATGGAACTAAAGCTAGAAGAACAGCTAGACGCCGAGCTGAGAAATCCTGCTTTTGCTCCATATCATGAAATATTCGACCGCTTCAAAATGCCCAACCGAATCCGAGCAGCGCTGCTCAGTCGCATCTATCCAATCGACGACTTTCTAGGAGACGACCGAAAGCCCATCATTGAATACGTAGAAGGGAAAAACGGCCAGCGCTCAAAACGCGATCGCAGCGAAGCAGCATTCAAGCTGTCCTTAGGTCTGGGGAAATCCCTGTATCAGTCAGGCATCAAAACGTCATGGAAAAAGAGCGGTTCAGCCTATGCCAGAACCGCACTGTGGGGATACGTGACAACGGTCTGTAAAATGTCTCGCAAAAAAGCAAACCAGAAAGAATTCATCGGAGCCGTGTTAGAACCCCAGTTCAGACCCCACCCCCAGGTTCAGACCAGCGACGGTGTTCTCGTTCAGCCTTGGGAGAATGAACGACTCGTCAAAGCAGTAGCCGAGAAATCCGAAGAACCGATAGAAGTGTCTAAGTTGAGACTCCACTACGAGTTTCAGGCACACACCAAAATCGCAGATCAGCGAGTCATGAACACCGCATCAAAAGCCTGCCGAATGCTATACAAAGAACTTATCAAAATTCAATAATCTATAAATATATTTGTCCTTCGAGGACAAATCTCCTCAACGGAGAAAAGGGAAGCGCCGACCACTAAAGATAACGGAAACAATTGATATTCCGGTCTTTAAGAACTAAGTCGGCGCAAATATTCCAAGGCATTATCCCTAGGGTGTGTTATTTACGCTTTTCCATGTAGAGGCGTCGTAATAAATCTAAAGCCGTACACGCACTTAACCATCGAATCCAGTCTCTGCCACGGAAGGAGGCAAAAACTCGACGATAAAACACGACCTGGTCAGGCCCGGCAATCCCAAAGTACACCAGCCCGACTGGTTTATCCTCACTCCCGCCTCCCGGCCCAGCGATCCCCGTGATGCTGAGTCCCCAGGTACTCTCGAGTGCCGAACGGACACCGACAGCCATCTGCTTGGCGACCGTTTCGCTAACGGCTCCTTCTCGCGCCAAATCAGCCTCGCTGACTCCCAGCAGATTGATTTTGACGGAGTTGCTGTAAGCAATGATGCCTCCCTTAAAATAGGCGGAACTGCCTGCTTGCGTCGTCAGTAAATGCCCGAGTCCTCCTCCTGTACATGACTCAGCCACTGAGATCGTGTGGTCGGACTGCATTAATAAGGTGGCTACAGCACTCGCCAACGTCTCATCATCGACACCAAAACAGTCCTCTGAGGTCAGGGCTTTGATTTGCTCTTCAATGGGGGCGATGATTTGCATGGCAGCGTCTTGAGAATCAGCTTTGGCTGAAATTCGCAATCGCACTTCTCCGTTGCTGGCATAGGGCGCGACGGTCGGGTTTTCTAGGTCAAAGAACGATTTCACGGTATCGGACAGCGTTGCTTCTGGAATGCCCCAATATCTGAGCATTCGGCTGTAGATGGTGAATTGAGAAAGCCCGTGGCTCTGTAAGTAGGGGACGGCAGTTTCCTCCCACATGACCTGCATTTCTCGGGGAACTCCCGGAAACGTCAGGATGGTCAATCCCGGTCGTGCTTCCCAGATGATGCCTGGCGCGCTGCCGATCGGGTTGGGGAGAATGTTCGCCCCTTGAGGAATGCGTGCCTGTTTATCATTGCTTGGTGAAATGCTCTGGGGATTTCGGTGAGCATAGCGTTGACGAATGGTTTCGATAATTTCAGGTCGCTCTACCAGAGGGCTATCGAAAAACTCGGCGATCGCCTCATGGGTGAGATCGTCGGGCGTTGGCCCCAGTCCTCCAGTAAAAATCAGAAGTTGCGATCGCTCGCAGGCGATCGCAATCGTTTTTTGGATGCGGAGACGATTGTCTCCCACGACGGTCTGGTAGTAATGAGGAATGCCAAGTTTTGCAAGCTGTTGGCCGAGGAACTGTGCGTTGCTGTTTAAGATATCGCCCAGCAGCAGCTCGGTTCCCACGCAGATAATCTCAGCACTGGCAGTCATGAATGGCTCACCTCACTAAAAACGCATCCGATTAATCATGCATTTATAAGAAAACCCATTGTTTAGGCTTGGGCATGGTTTCTCACTTTCCAGATGGTATACCCCAGCAAGGCCGTTGCGGCGATCGCATAGGCGAGACCACTGGGAATATTGGCGATCGCCAATGCTAAGCTCCCCACCCAAAGCGTTAATGAATAAATGAACAGAACCGTTGTCCGGTGAGATAACCCCGCCTTCAGAAGACGATGATGAAGATGACGATTGTCTGCCGTAAATGGAGACTGGCCTCGACGCATCCGGTCAATAATCACCGCTGACATATCCACAATCGGGACTGCCAAAATCAAAAATGGCAACAGCACAGCAACCGTCGTCACGCTTTTCAACAAGCCGATGACCCCAACCCCAGCAAGGGTAAACCCCATATAATAGGCTCCCCCATCCCCCATGAAAATCTGAGCAGGATTAAAGTTGTAGCGCAGAAATCCTAACGCTCCTCCCGCCAAAGCGGCGACAATCAACCCCGCCGCAGGCTGATTCATAAACAAACTCACAATCAGCATCACAACCGCCGCAATGCCAGAGACTCCTGCGGCCAACCCATCGAGCCCATCAATCCAGTTAATGGCGTTGGTCATTCCCACTAACCACACCACTGTGAGCAGCAAGCTGACAGGCTCTGGTAACTCAGTGATACCGACAAACGGCACATTGACGAATGCAATCTGAACCCCCACCCACCAGGCACACGACGCGACCGTACTTTGGAGCAGCAGCCGAACAATTGCCGACAGTCCAAATAAATCGTCCGTCAGTCCGATCAGGAAAAACGCTAAACCTCCAATTGTGACGCCCCAAATCTCATATTCCTTGTGAGGCGGAAGAATCCCAAATCCTCCCAACCCCCACACCAGCAGCAGAGCAGTCAGCGACCCCAGAAAAATAGAGACGCCCCCCAGCCTCACCATTGGCTTTTGGTGTACTTTTCTGGCATCTGGAACATCGACTTTACCGCTGGTGATCCCTACAGCTTTCACGATAGGGGTGCTCACCAGCACAACAGCAGCGGATACAACAAATGCAAATAAGTGATAAAGCTGGGAGGACATCTCGAAAACGCTGGATTACGGGGGATACGGGAATTGAAATATGCTGACTAATGCGTCATGAATATGCGTCATGAATGAATGACTTCGTTATCCATCAGCACCATTGAGAAAAGAGTGGAGTTTCGTCCAGCCGGGAGGTAGGAATGCCTATATGCCAACTACCTGGACAGAATCCACAATCAGGGAAGATTCACCAAGTAATGCTTCACCCAGTGATGATGCAGCCGTTTCAAACTGCCCATAAGAATAAGCCCCAATCTCGACCAGGGTCTAGTTCCTTATCACAAGAATACAGCCAAGCCTTTCAGTGCGATCAACGAATCTGAGGAATCCTGTCCAAGATGCAGCGCTAGGCGCACCGCTTAAGTACAGTTGTGTGAGGCGCAGTGCGCCCCACACAACTGTTGTCCTAACGCGAAAGCGTATGACTACAAGGACGAACGGAGCCTTACGCGAATACTGGCGAGGCAACTTCGAGATGAGGATAGAGCGGGAAACGCTCACAGAGAGACTGAACACGATTGCGGCAGGCTGTCGCAACGGTGTCATCTGAGGGATTCAGTAAACAATCCGCAATAATATCAGCGATTTCTGCGAACTCCGCACCCCCCATGCCTCGGGTGGTCATGGCCGGAGTTCCCAAACGCAGTCCACTTGTCACGAAGGGTGACTCTGGATCAAAGGGCACTGTGTTTTTATTGGCAGTGATATTGACCGTGCTCACCAACCGATCGGCCTCTTTTCCGGTCATGCTGATGCACCGCAGGTCAACGAGCACCAGGTGGTTATCCGTTCCATCGGAAACTAACTTAAATCCTCTAGCCTGGAGTTGAGCTGCAAGCGCCTTGGCATTCTCAATGACCGCTTTAGAGTAATCTCGAAACTCAGGCTTTAAGGCTTCGCCAAAGGCAACGGCTTTCCCTGCGATCACGTGCTCCAATGGGCCTCCCTGACTTCCTGGGAACACAGCTTTGTCAAACTTTTTGCCCAATTCTGCATCGCGCGTCATGATCAGGCCACCCCGAGGTCCGCGTAACGTTTTGTGGGTGGTGGTGGTCACGACATCACAGTAAGGAATGGGATTGGGATGATGGCCTGTCGCAACGAGTCCTGCAATGTGAGCAATGTCGGCGAGGAGATACGCGCCTACTTCATCGGCGATCGCCCGAAATTTCTCAAAATCAATCGTTCTTGGATAGGCCGAATAGCCACAGATAATCAGTCGAGGACGTTGCTCCAGAACCGTTGCTCTCAACTGGTCAAAATCAATCTGCTCGGTTTCTGGGTTCACCCCATATTGACAGACCTTAAACCATTTCCCAGAGACATTCACAGGCGAACCGTGGGTGAGGTGCCCCCCGTGGGACAGATCCATCCCCATGATGGTGTCGCCAGGTTCCAAAAGCGCGAGAAAAACAGCGAAGTTCGCTTGAGCCCCGGAATGAGGCTGAACGTTGGCATGAGCTGCACCAAAGAGCGTTTTCGCTCGGTCGATCGCAAGTTGCTCAATTTCATCAATAAACTCGCAGCCGCCGTAATATCGCTTCTTGGGCAACCCTTCTGCGTATTTGTTGGTCAACACAGAACCCTGCGCTGCCATCACAGCAGGCGAGGTGAAGTTCTCACTGGCGATCAGTTCCAGGTGAGTACGCTGACGCTGGAGTTCCCGCTGCATCAGTCCTGCAACTGCACTGTCTGTTTGCATTAAGAAATCAAGATTCGATTGAGTCACAATTCGCTCCACTAAAAGGAAAAGACAAAAACACCAAACGTAGGAATTACACAGTTTTACGGGTGGTAGCGGGCGTGGTTCGCCACCACCCGTAAAAACGCGCTAGATACAGAGGACTTTCGTAAGTCCTGCAACAGGCGAAATCATGAAAGGCAAAACCGTCAAAACCAACACCATCAAAACCATCACAGGCAACAACCCGACAACAAACCCAAGCTTTTGACATGACAAGGCAGCGTCGCTCACCTTTCTATCCGCTGTGAAAAGTTTCAACTGGGTAAAATTCCAGAGATAAACATTATCGCTCACATTATTTCTAGAAGAATCCACAGCATACAAAAGCTGGAAAGTGCAAGCAACTAGATCACGTTTTCGATTGGTAACAACGAACGGACACCTACCCACCCACTGTCACATCGAGTGGCCTTGATCTAGCGCAGCTGAATTCTGCATGGTGGCTGAAACTCCTGATGTGTACGAGCGCTAACACGGCATGCCGATTAGGCTCCAGGATCATTTCCCCTACGCCTGAAGGGCTGAGAGGGAGCACAATCATCGACAGGATCAAGAAATTCCCGAAGAGAGAGTTTGCAAACATTTGTAATACTAACTTTCGTGACTGTTTCCCAGGCTGGCTGTCTCGTTACTTTTCTATGCATGTGGATCGCTCAAAAGCTCTCCAGTTGGAGCGTTCACCATACATTCCAAAACTGGGAAGCTGCCATTTGCCATTCAAGAATCCCCTGACCTTCAATACAATCACGCAGGACTCACTCTAGTTTTGACTCGTTTTGAACACGTGATGAACGAAATGACTCTTTTGCATCGCATAGAATTATTTGTATAGGCGTTAATACAGCGTTCAGGAGGAAGCGAATATGCTGGTCATATTAATGGATGATCAAGTGATAGCTCCTGATCATGTGTGTCCGGGGTGCCTGATGGCAGACCAGCATGGCCTACCCCGATGGAGTTCAGGAAAGCTACGCTGTGGGCGATCGCTCCAGAAAGCCGTCGATCGACAACCCGAACAGTATGAATGTCAGATGGGCTTTCGAATCGCCAACATCGAATAACACAGAGCGTAACGCAAAGTCGCATTCACAATGACTACACAGAAAAAACTCAGGTGGAACATTCCTCTTGAGGTAGTTTTGTTGAGCCTTCCTCACGTTGCCTTCCTAAGCTTGTTACATTACCGAAACAATTAATGAGTCGGCTTATAATACCCAAGAACATTCTGTAAGGTTTATGCAATGGTTTGGCGTGGCAGTACAACTCCCCTTGATCGCATCTTCGCAGCCTTGGTTTATGTCATCCCTCTAATCGAGGCATATCTTTCATTTAGTGGACCATTGCTGAATGAACTGCCCTTCCTTAGCCCGATCTTTATTGTCCTGTGGCCTTTCATTATCGTGTATGGATTCATCGTTCGCTTGATTCCTTTGGGATTAGGAGGGCTAGTTATTTTCTTTGCGCTCTATTTCCTCGTTGTTCGAAATGATCGCATCCGGCATCTCATACGTTTTAGTGCGATGCAATCCATCCTCATCGGAATCATCCTCAGTATTTTCAGCATCCTATGGGAGTTAATTCTCACCGCTTTTGGGGCGTTAACTCGAAATTCCTTATTCCTAGTTCTCAACGACACCTTGTTTAGTTTGTTATTTCTTGGAACCCTGGCGGCTACCGTTTACTCGATTGTTTACGCAGTGCAAGGAAAGTATGGAGAGATTCCCAAAATCTCCGACTATGCATATATGTATGTTCGCTCTTAGCTCAGAATCATGTTCGCTTTTCGCTCAACATATTGAGTCAAAGATGTGCCCAGATTTCCGGCAGGTGCGAATTGAAAATGCAAAGTTGCCTCGACAATCAATGCTAAGGCATGAACAATGTTAGTACTCCACGGCATAAGTCTCGATACCGGCCTGCCCTCATCCCCCAACCCCTTCTCCCAAAACCGGGAGAAGGGGAGCAAGCAGTTTGAAGTCCCTCTCCCAAGTTTGGGAGAGGGATTCAGGGTGAGGGCCAATGGGTAGCAAACTTACGCCAAGCGGTACTAGGTCATTCAAAAAGATGTCTCTGGTCAGTTCCTGATTGCAACAGGGTTTTCGAGAGAACCGATGCCCTCGATCGTCACACGGACGCGATCGCCCACTGACAGAGGCCCAACT
>JAYKJC010000033.1:0-5476 GCA_035285885.1 Leptolyngbyaceae cyanobacterium
TGGGTTCTCGTGATTACGACTGGAGGACTGGGCAAACGGGTGCCAGTGTCTCAATTCCGACTACAGAATCGAGCGGGGTTAGGCGTCCGAGCCATTAAGTTCAGAAAGCCCAACGACTGTCTGGCGGCGCTAAGAATTGTCGGTGACCAGGACGAGATGATTTTGGTGACCACACGGGGCGTGATCATTCGACAAGCGGTGAATGCGATTTCTTGTCAGTCTCGGATGGCGACGGGCGTGTCTGTTCAGCGACTTGATGATGATGATGCGATCGTTGCTGTAGCCCTTGTGCCTCCGGTAGAAGAGGAAGAGGCTGTTGCTGCTGAGATTGACTCAGAGGAAGAGCTGAATGCTCGACTTGCTGCGATGGCAGGTGAAGAGGAGGGGTGCGACGACGATGATTCTTTAGCCGAGTCCACAGAAGAGGCGATCGCCGACGACGCTGAGCCATCTGCGGATGAAGACGAATAAATCAGATACCTATCGTCGTAACCTCGATCATCGCCCCCAATCCCTGAGTACAGCTGTGGTCGGTTTTCTGGACGGAGCGCCCTGGAAACACGGGGCGCTTGCGCTCCTCAGTGGAATGGCGGCGGCTCTGGCTCCTGAACCCGTCAAGGCTTGGCCTCTAGCATGGGTGGCACTCGTTCCGCTGTGGGTGATGGTGCGCATGTCAGCCGCTCGGAAGAATGCGAGTTTCTGGCGAAACGGAGTTCTCGGAGCTGTGTGGGGACTGGGCTACTACGGCGTAGCGCTGATGTGGATCACGGGACTGCATCCGCTGATGTGGATGGGGGTACCGTGGCTGGCCAGTGTGGCGATCGCCCTTTTCGCGTGGACCGTCGTCACGGGTTGGGGCATGGTCTGGAGCGCTCTATGGGCGAGCCTTTTCGGGTGGCTCTCAAGCCGGATAGCGTCATCCTCAGTGGGGCATCGTTCCCTCTCAACTCTTAAGCGCGCAGGGGCGCAGGTTCTTATTGCCACAGCCCTCTGGTGCGCCATCGATTGGCTCTGGGTTCAAAGCTTTCTCTACTGGCCATCCCTTGCATTTACTCAGAGTCCCAATAACCTGTGGATTTTGCAGCTCAGTCAATGGTCTGGCCCGACAACGGTGACAGCGGCAATTCTGGCGGTCAATGGACTGTTGGCAGAAGCCGTGATCCTATGGCTCACCGCCTCGTCCACCTCAGCGCCGACCTCATCACCAACCTCGTTAAAAGATGGACGTGCAGCCCGGTTGTGTGGGGCGATCGCCCTCATTTTATTTCTCAGCCTCCATCTGATCGGAGGTAGTCTCTTCTACCAACCGTTGGATTCAACCAATCGCGAACCTCTCAACATCGGCATCATCCAGGGAAACGTGCCGACTCAAATTAAGCTCTATCCTGAGGGACTCAGACGTGCCTTCAAGGATTACACCCAGGGCTATCGAGAACTGGTTCGCCAGGGGGTTGATGCGGTGCTGACCCCAGAGGGCGCATTTCCATTTTTTTGGGCTCCTCCAACCAGCACGCGAACCTCCCTCTATCAGGCCGTATTAGAAGAAAAAATTCCCCTATGGCTGGGCACCTTTGTTCCTGTCGGGCATGATTTTACGCAAAGCATTATCACGCTCAACGCAGATGGGGAAAAAGTGAGTCAATACAACAAGATCAAGCTTGTTCCCCTGGGAGAATACATCCCCTTTGCCGAGGTTTTGGGTGCGTTGGTCAATCGGCTTTCTCCGTTGGATGCCTACATGATTCCAGGAGATACCGATCAACAGATTCAAACCCCGGTAGGGCAAGCAATTCTGGGGATTTGCTACGAATCTGCATTTGCCGAGCTGTTTCGCCAACAGGCGGCGCGGGGAGGAGAATTTATCTTAACGGCATCCAATAATGACCCCTATAACACGATCATGATGGCTCAGCACCACGCCCAGGATGTGATGCGAGCCATTGAAACCGATCGATGGGCGGTGCGTGCAACCAATACGGGCTATTCAGGTGTCGTCGATCCCCACGGACGAACAATGTGGCGATCGCCCGCCAATGTCTATATCACCCACGTCGCCTCTATCTACCGACGGCAAACACGAACCCTCTATGTGCGACACGGAGATTGGCTGATGCTGCTGCTTACCCTTGGAGCAGGAATGGTGTGGGTTAGAACTTTAGCCCTGAATCGGCGTCAAACCCCTGGCTAAATTCTCTGGTACAGCAGGGCGAAAGTCCACATATTATTATTTGTAGTGTAGGCTTCCAGCCTGCGCGGACAAGATGCCCGCACTATGGGATGCTAACTTGCGCTTCAGCATACTAGCTTGCAGCGTGTATCAGTGTTGGATCTTGGAAGCCTAATCGTTCATGCTCAACGACGAAGACATTTGAGTACAGGTTTGCGATAATCTGCTGTCCCTGTTGAGTAAGTTCTAGATAAGCCAACCCATCTCTGACATAGGGAAAGACCCCATTCCAGTAGAACTTGGGGTAATTGTCTCGTAAATCACCAGGATGACGGTATCCTAAAGTCTGGCTGACCCCGGTTTCAACAAATTCGTAATAGAGCGCACCAATTTTCTTAAGATAGCGAGGATCACTCAACTGACCGATCAAGTCAGACGCCCTGACTAACCCCGGATACTGCTTCGTATCTCTGTGGTCTTCTGCCTTGGGCACCGGGAAACGGGTCAACTCAATATTTTTCTTAATTTCTTCTGCATTGATCAGAGCGTGTCCCCCGAATCGCTCATCGACAAATAGCTTTGCTCGGTCAACGTGATGAGGCGTCAAGCTTGCATCTGACGCTCCGGGCGGTAACTGAATCATCTCATCGCCTTTACCCGTGGCATACCAGCCATTTCGATCTTTCTGACATACGCCCTTTACATAGCCAATGTCATGACACACTAGAGAAATAATGAAGTGAAGCCAGTCTTCGCATGACACGCCTCCTTCCCGAATATGCTTTCCTCGCAGAATCTCTTGACCCACCAGGGTCACAAGGATAGTGTGCTCGACGTTGTGGTAAAGCGCATCACTTCTTGCAATGTTCTCAAGCGCCATTGAACCAACCCAACCGATGATGTCTTCGTAGTTGGTTTTCCAAGCACCATAGGTGCGATGATAGCCGTCTTTCAGCTTGCTAACGAAGTCGTCAATCAACAGTTCTGTTGCGTTAAACATAGCTCGATGCCCGCCTGCAAAGGGGATAGTGGTTTCCAGAGAAGCGAAAACCAATCCGATTTTCGCCATCAATATCGTTATCGCTATCGCTATCGGTTCTGCCGTTAGGTAACCTACTGATCGGCAGCAACGCCAACGATTGAACCAGTAGAGTTGAATTCTAGCCCTGATTCAATCATGAATGGAGAATTCGTAACAGGGAAATGTGAGCTAAGAATGGCGATCGCTATCTGTATACGGCCATCTGTGTACACTGCCATCTTTAGATCATCACCAGCCTCAGGAACTCGCAGATATAAGTTCTAACCTTACTTTATATGATGCCCAGATAATTCAGGGTTGCAACTTTAGGGTAATCGCAAGATGCGTGCACTGTTTTAACCTGTAATGTTTCATAGCAATTACCTGACAAAGCCCCCAATCGCTAGACCAGCGAATTGCTAGACCCACGCAAAAAGAACCAACTCAAAAAGGGAACGATGCCTATCGACACCATTCCCTCTTATTGGCGAATGCCCCCGGAAGTCCGTTAGAGATAATGAAGACGCTTGGGCTTCAATTGTTCCCATCAGAATATTTAACGGGGATGATTGTTTTTTGTATGAATGTAGGCAATCTGCCCGCACGGATCAATAATTCTTGGATTGCAGGTTGATTTCGAGGGATAGAACTCAGAATTTTGGTTGCAAATCGTGTTGGTTGCGAATCATTGAAGAATAGCAACCTTTCTCCGAACGGACCCGAATAGGGAATGATAACCGTCCCCTGAGCGGAGTCAAAGGGGACAGTTACAGAGAATAATGGCTCTATTCTGCACTCGCCGCAGGAACAGCAGCAGCTTTCGTCTCAGGACAAATTGTCAGGTAGCGAATGACTTCGTCGCTGAGCTTCATCGCTCGCTGTAGAAGGGCGATCGCCTCTCCAGGAGCCTGATAATTCATTTGAACGTAGACGCCTTCTCGGTAGTTGTCAATATCGTAAGCGAGACGTCGTTTGCCCCGATGCTGAGTTTCTAGGTCAACTGCACCCTGCTCACGCAGAAGAGATTGGTACTTTTCGATGGATTTCTCAGTCAGGTCTTCTCCCAAATCAGGCCGAAGAATGTACATCGTCTCGTACGAATTCATAATTAAGTTCCTTTTCGATTCCTTATGGACAATTGGCTTCTTTGAATCTCTCTCGGCACCGGAGCAGGTCTTCCTTAGAAACGGTAACAGACGCTCCCACGTTGCACAGGACAAAAGAAGCAAGGATCTACCATCATACGATAGTCACGCTGGAATAAAGCAAAATTTTGATCTAAATATCTCCGTTTTCCTGTTTTTGTTTGTGTCCAGGGCACAAGAGTCCCGACAGTCTGCCCAAATGGTCTGCCCGCTTCCCATCCATCGATTGCTTGATTCCACTTCGGGTTAGATGTAACACTTTGAACGTATGGATTTCGACGACGCCTGATTCAAGGCATTGTCACGGCTTAATTTTTAGAAAAAACTATGGCACAACGATATGTCCGCGTTCAGACAAAAACAGGACAGCTTCACTACGGGTTATTGTTGCTTGAGCGGCAAGTGCAAGTTCTAGATGCGCCGCCCTGGTTAAAAGGGCAGCCTCTTGACCAAACCTTAGAGCCAGGTTCCTATCAACTTCTGGCTCCCTGTGCGCCATCGAAAGTTGTAGCGGTAGGGAAAAATTATCGTCAGCACGCGGCAGAAATGGGCACTCCCGTTCCGGAAGAGCCTCTTCTTTTTATTAAGCCATCCACAGCCGTTACGGCGACTGAGACTCCAATTTACTACCCGCCTCAATCTGAACGAGTAGATTACGAAGGGGAGTTGGCGCTGATCATCGGCGATCGCTGCGAACATGTCTCTGTAGAAGAAGCCGTAACAAAAATTTGGGGATACACCATCGCGAACGATGTAACCGCAAGGGATTTACAGCGAAAAGATGGGCAGTGGACACGAGCAAAGGGATTTAACACCTTCTGTCCGTTGGGGCCGTGGATTGTGCGTGAACTGAGTGCCGGAGCCCTGGTAGAAACCTATGTGAATGATGAAGATCACCCCCGCCAGTCTGCGTCTATCAATGACATGGTCTTTTCTCCAGAAGCCATCGTGGCTTACATCAGTCAAATCATGACGCTATTGCCAGGAGATGTTGTATTGACGGGGACTCCAGAAGGAGTTGGGCCTCTGTCAGTGGGCGATCGCGTCCGTGTGACGATCGAGGGCATCGGTTCTCTCGAAAACCCTGTTGCAATCAGGAACTGACCAGAGACATCTTTTTGAATGACCTAGTACCGCTTGGCG
>JAYKJC010000034.1:0-9539 GCA_035285885.1 Leptolyngbyaceae cyanobacterium
TATGCCGAAAGCGTGAACTGGGAACGTCTGGCTGAGTTTGCCGATGTCCGGGGCATTCGCATTGAAGATGATGTTCTCGTAACAGAGTCAGCGCCAGAAATTCTGACCTCAGCTCTGCCGACAGACACCAATTCGATAGAATCCCTTGTACAGGCAGTTTCTTAAGGGTCTTTTTGAAAAGGAATAGCGAAAATCTCGTGAAACCCAAACCCTTCGGATTCAAGTTAGTTGATTCTGGATTTTAAAAGTATTGGCAAAGTTCACGAAGGAATGAGGGTGTAGTCGCGCGGTGCGCTGCTACACCCTCATTCCTTCATCATGGATTCGCGAACTTTGCCAAGTTGTATCTTAAAAGTATTGGCAAAAGAAGATTATTTGCTATGATTGTTGTCCAGACATTGGCAAGTTTGTCCAGCTCATGGAGAGGTGGCTGAGTGGTCGAAAGCGGCAGATTGCTAATCTGTTGATAGGTACGTAAGGCCTATCCGAGGGTTCGAATCCCTCCCTCTCCGTTCTTTAGAAAACAAAATGAAAATCTGCGCCGTACAATTCCGACCCGTTGCAGGTGACATTCTCGTGAACCTAGCCAAACATTTGGAGTTTGTTGATCGCGCTATTACTCACGGAGCCGACGTGATTTTCTTCCCTGAGCTGTCGCTGACGGGGTATGAACCCCAGCTTGCGCGATCGCTCGCCACTGACCCTGCAGATTCCCGTCTCGATGTGTTTCAGCAGCGCAGCGACAGACACAGCGTCACGATTGGAGTGGGGTTGCCCCTCACGGTGAACTCAGAAGAATCAAGGGAATCCAAGGAATCCAAGGTGCAGATCGGCATGGTTTGGTTTACACCCAACGCCCCCCGTCGCAGCTACGCCAAACAGCACCTCCATGAGGATGAACTGCCCTTCTTTGTCGCTGGAAGTCAACAACTGGTGTTGGAAATCGCGGGTCACACTCTGGCTCCGGCCATCTGCTACGAATCTCTCCAGTCCACCCATGCTGATCATGCGGCTAAGCTGGGGGCAAACGTTTATCTGGCGAGTGTCGCTAAACCTGCTGGGGGCATGGCTAAGGCAATGCAGCATTATCCGGCGATCGCCCAAAAACACAAAATGTATGTGATCCTGTCGGATTCTGTGGGGCCATGCGATACCTTCATCAGCGTTGGCCAGTCCGCCGTCTGGAATCCTCAAGGTGAAGCGCTGACGCAAATGGATAGCGAGTCAGAGGGGCTAGTGATGCTCGATACCACCACCCAAATGGCTGATGTCCATGTCTTGCAAACGGCGTGAGTTCATGTCATTTCTTCAAATTGTTGAACCGGGGAAACTTGCATTCGTAAGATGACGGACTGCTGGATTTGGCGCTGTAGCTGACTGCGAATCATACGAACTTGAGCAGCATTGATGGAGTTTGGAGCAGCCAAGATATCGATTTCGACCAGTAATTGGCGATCGCGCTGACGAACCACTCTAATTCTCTGAATATCAGCGTCAATGGGGTCGGTCAATTCTTCTCGAACTAAGGATCGAATCTGTCGGCGGAGACTGTCTTGGGTCAGAATATTCTGAAAAGAAACGCCCAAGGGGACACCCAGCACCAGCAGTATACCCATCGAAAACGCAAGACCCCGTTGGGCTCGTTCGAGCGATCCATACCGCTGACCGACAAAAATAGCAATTCCACTAAAAATAATGGCCGTCAGGTTGGTGATAAACAGCAAGCTGGCTCCCGACCACAGCTCAAGATTGTTCTGGGCAATGCCAATGCCGATGACACTTACTGGGGGAACCAATGCCACGGCGATCGCCACCCCTGGAAATGCGTCAGACACATGCTTTCGAGATTTAGCGAAGGCTCCAGCCGCCCCAGCCGCCAGCGCAACGCCCAAATCAATCAAGGTGGGTTGAGACCGGGCCAAAATTTCTGGGTTCAACTGGCGGAGCGGAACAGTCCACGCAATCACCATCGCACTGATCACAGTAATCAGAATGCCAAGTCCGAGGGTCAGCGACGCCCGCTTCAGCAGTCTTCGGTTGGCCATCGCCAGCGCATAGGCAATGCCAATAATCGGCCCCATCAGCGGGGCAATGATCATCGCGCCAATGACGGTCGCCGTGCTGCCCGCCAGCAATCCCAGGGTCGAGATTACCCCTGAGAGAAATAGCATGAAGACAAAACTACGGGACGGCACCGATTCTCGCCAAAGAATGCGATTAAGGGTCACGACTTTAGCAGGTTTGTCAATCAGCCACTGCCAGTCACCGCTGTTACTCAACCAAAGCTTGCGAATGGTTCTGCGGTAGCGCACAAGCAGCTTCAAATAGAATCGTCGTCGAGTGGGCATCAGAGTGCGATCGCATTCTCCATATCAAAGGTCTCATGCTAGATCGGAGGTGATGCGCCAACAACTGCGACGATGCCTGGATTAGATGAAGACTTACTAGTTGCTCATTAATCATCTCAAATTGTAAGGGTCAAGTGTCCGATTGGGATACATCCTCTCGGTTAGCCCAGCATTTTTCATTATGGAAATTCAGGGGGCAAAACGGTCGCTTGCGGTGACCGTTTTGCCCCCTGAACCGATATAAGTGAGCGCCGATAGGGCGCGAAGTCTTTCAAAATGAGAATCGCTGCGGTTAGCCGCTACCTACAGATGAATTTGGTTGAGAATCAGTCGCAGCCGATCGTAATCATCTTTCAACAGCAAGCTAAGCATGCGTCCCGCTTTGACGAGCCAGGGGCGATCGCCCTTTCGATGCTGATAGGTGGTGCGGATAACGGCAGCAATGAGGCTATCCACTGGGGCACCGGGAATAGAGAGGAGCGATCGCAAGAAATCGAGCTGCTCACTAAACTGCACAATGATTTGCGACTCGCAGGCGTACACCGCTTGATGCACCTGCGGAGGACGGGGGGGCAGATATTGAAAAGCCGTAAATTGCTCCGACAGCACTTGAATCGATTGTGCCGATTGTTCCAATGGAGGACAAAAGCCGACGAGGGCGGCTCGAAACTCTGTCCGTAACATGGCAAAAATCTGAGGTTGCTGTTCTCGCAGTTCTTGAAGCGACAACCCGAGGGCACGAGCCCGGTGAACAGAATCGATGGGAGCCGTGGTTGAGTGATAGACCACGGCATAAATTTGGTTTCCCGTTTCTTCATCTTCAGCCCTCACCCAACTGCCGAATGGCGGCATCTTGGCATAGCTGAGATCGTCAGGCTCCAAACATTGAGCCAGAAACTCGGAGGTTGATGTTTCGATCACTTCTGCAATGTGATTCGCAGAACGCTCATAAGTCTGGAAGAGCGGAAGAGGCAGCTTCATTCGATTCTCTCACGTCATACCCTGGGCAGGTCTGTGTCATCGGACGCACTAGTTCTTGGACATCGATTCAAAAAACTGACGCCCCTTTATCTAGCATTAATGGGATAGCACTAATGGTCTCGTATTACTGTCTTCGTACTAATGTATTAACTTTGAGGCGCAATGTCTACACCGCTGAAGAAGATGACACACATGCTCAGGGATTGCGAATAGAACCCACATATCATCCAGCAATCCTCATTATGGAAGTTCAGGGGACAAAACGGTCGCTTGCGGCGACCGTTTTGTCCCCTGAACCGATACAAGTGAGCGCCGACAGGTCGCGAAGTCTCTCAAAACGAGAATTGCTGCATATCATCTCGGCAATGAAACAGGCTACTTACCCATGCCTTTGGTTGCGTCAACCAGTTCAATTTCTGACAGCTTAAACGTGACAAGCTTGTCCCAATTTCCGCCCTCAAAGAGAACCGCAGCTTGGCCGTTACTAATCCGCTGCACAAGCCCCTGAAACCCGTAATAGGTATCGTCCGCATTAATTACCATTACCGCAGAACCCGGAAAAATCATAGTGACCTATCCAACACTCAATTACATGCCTAATCATTACACGTCTCATGATCCTAATGCACCTCAGCGCCATTAGAAACCCAAGAGAATTTCCCGCAGCAATTCTCATTATGGAAATCCAGGGGGCAAAACGGTCGCTTGCGGCGACCGTTTTGCCCCCTGAACCGATACAAGTGAGCGCCAATAGGGCGCGAAGTCTTTCAAGATGAGAATTGCTGAATTTCCCGATTCAGAATCGGAGTCGATGGCGATGGTTCATCACGGCTTCGACCAGGCCAACGGCCATGAAATTCGTCAATATTGCCGATCGCCCATAACTCAACCAGGGCAAAGGGATTCCGGTAATCGGCGCGAGCCCGATGGTCATGCCGATATTGACCAGCACCTGGAACACAATCATCGAGAGTACCCCGACGGCAATCAATGAGCCAAAATTATCCTTTGCATTCTGGGCAATAATAATCAGCCGCAAACAAATAAGCCAATAAATCGTGATCACCACGATCGCCCCAAAGAACCCCAGTTCTTCGCCAATGGCCGAAAAAATGAAATCCGTGTGCTGCTCAGGAATGAAATTTAGCTGGGTTTGAGTGCCGTGATGGAGTCCCCGTCCCCAAAATTCGCCTGCGCCAATCGCAATCCGAGACTGAATCAAGTGATAGCCCCCACCTAGAGGATCTTTGGTGGGGTCAAGAAAGAGAATTAACCGATCTTTCTGATAATCCTTTAACACTCCCCAAAACACCTCACCTAGCTTGCCCGACACTAGATTTACCGCTGCTGCACCGAGCATTCCAAACCATCGCCAGGGTAATGTGCCCCAGGCGATCGCCACCATGCCCCCCACCCAGAAAAACCAGAGGGGGAGATAGAGGTTAAAGAGAATGGCCGAGATGAGCGGAGAAACTAGCAGAACCAACCAACCGGGGTTCGCATTAGCCCAATACAGCATGGTTAAAACGATGGCTCCAAAGACCAGCGACGTTCCTAGATCAGGCTGAAGAAAGACAAGTGCCCACGGCAGACTCGTCACCAGCAACGCCTTAACAAGGGATGGGATCGTTGATGCAGTTTGCTGCTGCAAAATGCCCGCCAGAGTCATGATGACTCCCAGCTTGGCAAATTCTGATGGTTGAATATTGAACCCACCAATGCTGATCCAGCGCTGCGCTCCCAACGCTTCCGTTCCAATCAACATCACAGAAAGGAGCGAAATATTCGTGATGCCGTAGATAATCCACCGCCAGCGAATCAGGTTTTCATACCGACACTGAGCAATGAAGAGGGCGATCGCCAACCCAATGATTCCCACGACGATCTGCTGCCACCAATACGAAGAGTCCCCTCCATTAATTTGAGTACTGCGAATCATCAATCCACCCATACTCATCAACGCAATCAACAGCAACAGGAGAAATCCATCAATCTCCTGCCAGGGATGGGTAAGCGACTTCCAATTCCATCGGCGCAACGAACGATTTAACATACTTTTCAGCGAGAATTATCAATTCCAGTCAATCCCAACAGCCACTGCCTCAAAGCAGAGTCATCCCTACGATAGACCACGACCCAAAGCACAGCTATGAAACAAAGCCTAACAAATTACATGAAGAACTAACGCAGAACAGAAGACATGAGCTATGTTGAAGTGCTTACTGTTAAGTATTTAGCGCATAAATAGGCCCTATGGTTACTGATAAGGTGTTTGGGTTACCCAGAGTCAAAGTACATCGGCAAGCATCCAGCGTTCAAGAGCTCTCGATTCTTTCAAAGAGTGAGCGTGAGCAAATTAACTGGGCCGGATCAATTCTAGGTGTGCCCGATGTCTGGATGCAAACCCGAGGCGAAGACATTAAAGTTGCGGTGTTAGACACTGGAATTGATCGCGACCATCCAGACCTGGCAGACGGAATTCGCGCCGTCGAAGACTTTACAGGCGATGGCGTTGAAGACACCAACGGCCATGGAACCCATTGTGCAGGCATTATCGGTGCCCGAATGAACGATACTGGCTTTATCGGCGTTGCTCCGAAAACTGAACTGCTCATCGGAAAAGTCTTAGGAAATGACGGCAGCGGAGCCTTCCATTGGATTGCCGACGGAGTCCTATGGGCAGTTGAACAAGGGGCCGACATCATTAATATGTCCCTTGGTGGGCCATTCTCATCTCATCGGCTCTACCAGGCCATTCATATCGCACTGGCCAAAGGAGTTATCGTCGTTTGCGCAGCAGGCAATGAAGGGTCTCTGTTCCAAAACAATATTGGCTACCCAGGACGCTACGGCGGTGTCATTACCGTGGCATCCCACGATGAAAATGGAAATCGCTCCGGCTTTTCCTCCCGTGGTGGCGAAATCGATGTGATGGCTCCAGGCTCAAATATCTGGTCAACCTTCAAAGAAGGGGGCTATGCAGAACTCAGCGGGACATCCATGGCTGCTCCATTTGTTTCGGGTCTAGCAGCCCTCATTCTGTCCAAGCATCGAGCCGCAGAAGAAAACGGCACCCCGATAGAAAACACTGAAGACCTGAAAAATCACCTGCTATGGATGGCAGCTCATCCGGGCTACCACGATAATGAAGCGGGGTATGGCCCACTCCAACCCTTCCAGTATTTCAACCGTTCGGTGCAGCTTTGATCTGGGCATAAAGCATATCTGGATTTGACTAAAAACTTAGAAGGGTATCCCTGCCCTGTTATTACTGCTCAGGCATGAGGTTGACTTGCAGAATGCCGTTTTCATCGATAGCTACGTCAGCCCCTAAGTTTCTGATGCGCTGAACTGCAAGCTGTTTAGTTTCACTATCAAATGCGTTGTAGAAAACCATTACCCAGGCCGAGACTTGAGCTGCACGACTATTCGGATCATTAGCGAGAAAAGCCGTCATTTGTCGTGAAACAGTTTCGAGAGACTGCCCTTCTTCATCGTCATAAACAGACGCCCATTCAGTGGCTTTCTCAAAAGATTCTCTAGCACTGGTTGAGTCTCCGAGGAAGAGAAGTTCATCAATTCCCTTATATCGCCAGATATAAGCCGCTTTCTCTGGAACGGTTGGAGACAGGTGCTCAATTTCTCGTTCAATTAGCTCAACTGTTCGCTCCGGTAGTCCTGCATAAAGACTGGTACTGGATGAAAGGAAAAAATAAGCGTCCCGAAAGTATGGATCTTTAGTCAATAAAGCGTCAAAAAAATCAGGGCTTAAGTCAAACCCTGTCTGCTGTCGGGATGGCGTATCTCCAAAATACTGGATGAAATCTAACAGTATCCAGTCTGCAATCAAGTTGTTAAATCCCAGAGCAGGAAGCTGCTTGAGTATCTCTAACTGCAATTTTGTGGATGCATCTTCTTCTTGGATTTTCTCCAAGGTGGGAGCACGTCTTTCCTGTCGGAAGCTTTCCAGACGAGAAACCTGCAAGGTACTCAGTAAAGAGACACAGACTAGGGCGATCGCCCCTGAAAACCAAAATGATTGTCTACCGTGACTTGCAAATTTAGCAGACTTCATGAGCATGTTAGAAAATATCGAAACTAAAGCAACTAGGCAATTACTCAATAGGATACCCGAATTTCTGAGCAAAGGGTGCAAGCTTCGGAATGACAGGTTCTAGAAAAGAACGATAATTTCTCCAGCGGTACTTTGCTGTTTGGTAAATGGGCTGAGATACTTGACTATAGCTTGCCGTATAGGTCTTGCGATCGCTTTTCTGATAATGTTGATGCTCAAAGTAACGCTTTACTGAATCATCCCAAGGAATATTCAAAAAAGTCATTAGATTCTGAACTGAATCCTCGAATGAGCCGATTAAATCTTCGTAATAAAGTTGACACGTCTCTAAGGGTAAAAGTTCTTGATATTGATACCAAAGATCAATGATTTCCTGATAGAGACGACTAGCATCATCGAGATTGAAGAAATGAGCCGTTCCTTCATTAATTTCAAAACACTGCATGAAACAACTTAGTACAACATCAAAGGGGTGACGTATCACAAAAATAAATTTTGCCGTTGGGAAAATCCGATGAATAATACCAGCTTCAACTAAATGGAATGGATGCTTATCAAT
Source organism: Leptolyngbyaceae cyanobacterium (assembly GCA_035285885.1). Classification (GTDB taxonomy): domain Bacteria; phylum Cyanobacteriota; class Cyanobacteriia; order CAKZMO01; family CAKZMO01; genus JBCCWF01. The sequence goes on from JAYKJC010000034.1 coordinate 7,964, forward strand.
TAAAAGCTTCGTTTTGTTTAGGGAAACATATTTCTTTGACTCATTAAATTTCTCTCTTAGAATATCGACATAGCTTTGTGTAGTTTCTTAGATATATCCTTATGATTCCCCATGTCCTTGAAAAAAAAATCATGATATTGGGCATGATAATGGATATACTTACGGGTTTCATTGCCATTCTTGCTATAGATTCACAAACCGCTGTATTCGAGTAACCGTCCCAGAGATTATGCTGGCTGAGCGAAGTCGAAGCCAAAGCCTAGCCAGAACGTCCCCTTCGACTCCGCTCAGGGGACGCTTACGTATTCGAAGGCTTTGATCTTTATTGTTGTATGAAAAATTAATATGACTTCACTTTCGTCCTACGCCGTTGCTTATCAAGAATATCTCACTCAGTCCTGTCCTCAGTTGCCACAAGATACCCGAGCAATGATTGAGATATCGCTTGAGCAAACAAATTGGGAAGAGCCAACCTCAATTAAAGATTTCAACAGCATCGGGGTTGTTGCTTTGCTCATGGCCGAGCAATCTCAAGATTTTGACATCCGTGCGATGTATTTTGAGATGGCGCTGGAAGCCTTTCAGGAAGGTGTCCAAGTCTCTCCGCTATGTATCGCCCATCTTGCATTAATGAAAAGCATGATAGGCGAGCGAGAAGAAGCCATCCAGTTGGCGTTTTCGAGATTGATTGAACTCAGTCACCTTGACTCAAGTCATGAGGCTTCTGAAGGTATGGCTTCAGAGATTGAACTCATGTACATCCCACCGTTTAGTTCATCTGCCTTCATAGGGCGATCTGAAGTACTGTTAACAGGCTTAACCGCAGAAACTGTCTACGACCAAGCAAAAATTCTATGTATCGAGACGCTCAGGCGATCGCAACTTGTGTTCTACAGTCCTGCTGGTCTTCGGTTTTTGCAGATAGCGGCTCAACTCTTGCCTCAATCAGCCTTCATGAATCTTGGGTTAGGTCTAGCGAGCTTACTCAATAATCAGTGGGAAGGGGTGATCTACCTCCATCACGCTCACAAAATCGCCCCTAATCATAGTTCAGCGTATCAAGCTCTCGCTTTAGCCTATAGAGATCTTAAAAAACCGGAACTCTCTCTTAAATACTGGAACTTGGCCCAACACCAACAAGAAAATGAATCAGATCAACGTTCCTGGTTTTGGGCTCAACATCCTCATGATGCTCCATTTACATTTGTGCCATTTGGGCAAAACACCATTCTCTGCGTCGAAGCAAATTTCCGAAGCCTTGTGACGAGCGTACTCATCGCAGAAGGGGATTGGTTTGAACATGAAATCGAGTTTTGGCGTAATCAGCTCAAACCTGGGATGACGGTCATTGATGTGGGGGCGAATGTGGGTGTGTATACGTTTAGTGCGGGGGAAAGGGTTGGCTCATCTGGCAAGGTGATTGCTGTTGAGCCCTTTCCAACCTGTGTAAAAGCCATGAATGAGACTGCTGGAATCAACGGTATGTCTTGGGTTGCGATATGTGAAGGAGCTGCGAGCGATCGCAACGGGACTGCTCAATTAGGAGTCCATGAATCAAGTGAGCTTAATGAAATCA
>JAYKJC010000035.1:0-7338 GCA_035285885.1 Leptolyngbyaceae cyanobacterium
GCCTATGAAGATCGCATCATTCGAGTTGAGTTTTTCGGCGATGAAATTGACGCGATTCGCTATGTTGATCCCCTTACAGGAGAAACCATTCAAAGCTTAGAAGGGATCAACATCTACCCCGCAAAGCACTTTGTAACACCAGAAGAACGGCTAGAGTCTGCCTGTCAGGCCATTGAAGACGAACTGAAAGAGCAAATCGCACGCTTGGAAAGTGAGAATAAGTTGCTTGAAGCCCAGCGGCTAGAGCAGCGAACCCGGTATGACTTAGAAATGCTCAGAGAATTGGGCTACTGCAACGGGGTCGAAAACTATGCCCGCCATCTGGCAGGCCGAGAAGCAGGGTCTCCCCCCGAATGTTTGATTGACTACTTTCCCAAAGATTGGCTGCTTGTGATTGATGAGTCCCACGTTTCGATTCCTCAGCTACAGGGAATGTACAACGGGGATCATGCCCGTAAAGTCACTCTGATTGATCACGGCTTTCGCTTGCCGAGCGCGGCGGATAACCGTCCGCTCAAGGCCGAAGAATTTTGGCAGAAGGTAAACCAGTGTGTGTTTGTGTCTGCAACCCCCGGCACACGGGAGCTTGAAGAATCTGATGCTGAATTTGAGGAAAGGGGAGAAGGGAAAAAGCAGCAAAGGGTCTATAAATTGGGAACGGGACGTGTGGCTGAACAGGTGATTCGCCCCACTGGAGTCCTTGATCCCGAGCTATTTGTGCGTCCGACGACGGGACAAATCGATGACCTACTCGGTGAAGTGCGCGATCGCGTCAGCCGCCAAGAACGAACGCTGGTGACTACGCTAACCAAACGAATGGCCGAAGATTTGACGGAATATTTGCAAGAACACGCCATTCGAGTTCGTTACCTTCACTCAGAGATTGATTCCATCGAGCGAATTGAGATTCTCCAAGACCTCCGAGATGGTCAATTTGATGTGCTGGTTGGCGTGAACCTGCTGAGAGAAGGGCTCGATTTGCCAGAAGTGTCTCTGGTGGCGATATTAGACGCCGATAAAGAGGGTTTTCTGCGGGCGGAGCGATCGCTCATTCAAACGATTGGGCGAGCCGCTCGACACATTCACGGTCAGGCGATTCTCTACGCCGACAACATGACCGACAGCATGGAGCGAGCCATTCAAGAAACCGAACGACGTCGAGCCATTCAAAGAGCCTATAACGAAAAGCACGGGATCACCCCACAGCCAATTGCCAAGCGCAAAGTGAAGAACTCCATCTTGGCGTTCTTAGAAGTGTCTCGTCGGCTCAATGCACAAGAATTGGAAGAAGCCTATGAGCAGTCCGATGATTTGTCCTTAGAGAATATTCCAGACTTAATCGTTCAACTCGAAGCTCAAATGAAAGAGGCGGCCAAAAAGTTAGAGTTTGAAGAAGCGGCAAAATATCGCGATCGCATCAAGCATCTTCGAGACAAACTTACAGGCAAACGTGTGAGCTAACCCCAACTCATACTGAAGCCTCCCAGAAAAAAAGTAGTGGCAAGGCATCGCCTTGCCACTACCAGTAGCGTAAATATGCAGTTGTCCAAACTCATGCGTTATCAATACCAACACTTGGGGATCAGCAAGGAAATAAAGTCCCCTTGAGGCGCATTTCTAAGACAACCTTCCAGAGATAGCAGGCTGGGTCTCCTGATGGAGCAGCAACTCATCAACATCGGACACTTCTGAGTGCATACAGTTTTCCAAGCATTCTAGGGTATAGCTTGAGATGATCCCCGGTTCAGCACAGATGGGTTCTTCCTCCCAGAGATCTGATTCAACACTGGCTTCCCACGAAGGAGCAAATGCAGGAACTGCTAGCCGACAAGACTTCCAGCGAGCCTGGACAGGTGCTCCTAATTGCTGACAATGACCTCCTCTACGCCCTTCTAGACGATAGTGCTGGCAGTGGCGGCAAACGGAAACAGAAGGATTAATCGTAGTCATTTATCAGAGTATTGAACGTGTTGACTTCTCCATTCTGGTTGTTGTTTAAAGTTGTTTTTCTTCTACTTTTGCTCCTACAGTTCTCTCCTAGAGAGAGTTTCAGCGATCCCAAATTAAACATTAATTTCATATTCTTTTTATGATCCCCTTACAAATGAGTGACAATTGTCAAAAAACTATAGATTTTAGTCATAAAACAATTAATAGCCCTATGGATAGAGTATGGAGTCTAAATGAAATTCAAGAGAAATTCAAATGAAATTTGAATGAGTCTTAAATAAATACAGAATGAAACTCAAATGAATTCTGAGTGAAAGGTAGGGGGACAGGCTGGCATCGTCTGCCCCATTCCTCACCTTTCATTCCTACGGAAGGCTACCTGAAAAGAGCTTGTGTAAGAGATTTGTATTCTTTCTAGGGTTCCTTATGAATTGATGTTAGGGTTTTGGATACTGTGGATGACTAAAAGTCAAAACATCATGTCAGTTAACAAGATCGCAGTTAACAAAACCAAAGTTTTATCGACCGTTGCGGGTCAAGTCTTAAAGCTTCAGGAGGCACTGTAGATGGATACAATGGATTCCTCTCCTGTTCTGAAGCCTGGCCCTAAACACATAACCCTTCATTCGTCTGTCGTTGTACCTGATTTTGACGCTCTAAATTCTGCCAGTGAGCTTCATCTGGGGCACGTTCAAAGAGGCCGGGTAGCTATCTTTATTGATGGCTCAAACCTGTTCTATTCGGCGTTGAACTTAGGGATTGAAATTGATTATTTGAAGTTGCTGAAGTGTTTGGTCGCGGGCGATCGCCTGCTTCGTCCCTACTTCTACACGGGCGTTGATCCGACCAACGAAAAGCAACAGAACTTTTTGCTGTGGATGCGTCATCATGGCTATCGCGTTGTGTCAAAAGACCTGATTCAATTTGCAAATGGGTCGAAGAAGGCCGATTTAGACGTGGAAATTGCTGTTGATATGATGCGGTTGGTTGGCTACTATGACACCGCAGTTCTAGTCAGTGGCGATGGCAATTTGTCCTATGCAGTGAATTCTATTAGCTACAGCGGTGCGCGGATTGAAGTTGTGAGTTTGCGCTCCATGACCAGTGATAGTCTGATCAGTGTTGCCGATCACTACATCGATCTGGAGCAAATCAAAGACCTGATTCAAAAAGAAGAATGAACCTCCGTCGTGCTCTCCATTCCTTTCTTGGGAACTCTTGAGCGGTAGGAACTAAATCAGGGCGCTATGCTGGCACGAACATGGAGTGCCACTTTGATTGGCATCGATGCCATTAAAGTTGGAGTTGAGATTGATATTGCAGGAGGACTGCCTGGCATCGTAGTGGTTGGCTTGCCAGACACTGCGGTTCAAGAGTCCAAAGAGCGCGTGAGAACAGCGCTGAAGAATGCTGGATATGCCTTCCCTATGCGGAAGATTGTGATTAATCTGAGTCCTGCGGATTTGCGTAAGGAAGGACCAAGCTTCGATTTGCCCATTAGTGTGGGCATCCTGGCGGCGTCAGAGCAGGTGAACCCGCAAATCCTGGATGATTATCTGTTTCTCGGGGAAGTTTCCCTGGATGGAAGTCTTCGGCCTGTTATTGGGGTGTTGGCGATCGCCGCTGCCGCCCAACAACTCGGTATCAAAGGGGTTGTAGTTCCTGAGCAGAATGCCTGCGAAGCTGCGGTTGTCAAAGGGCTAGAAGTCTACGGATTCAAGCACCTATCAGATGTTGCGGATTTCCTCAATCGCCCTGATCACCACACTCCTCTAGAGCTGGATGGAGCAAAAGAACTTCACCACGCTCAGTTCAAGGGGTTAGATCTAAAGGATGTTAAGGGGCAGGCCCAGGCTCGACGAGCATTGGAGATCGGCGCTGCAGGCGGGCATAACATCATCTTCGTGGGGCCACCAGGTAGCGGTAAAACCATGCTGGCTCGGCGATTACCAAGTATTCTCCCCCCTCTAAGTTTCGAGGAGGCACTGGAGGTCACTCAAATTCACTCTGTGGCAGGGTTGCTGAAAAATAAAGGCACGTTGATTAGCGATCGCCCTTTCCGTAGTCCTCACCACTCAGCTTCGGGGCCATCTCTGGTGGGCGGTGGAAGCTATCCGAAGCCAGGAGAAATTTCTCTGGCTCATCGAGGCGTTCTGTTTCTGGATGAGTTGACTGAGTTTAAGCGAGATGTGCTGGAATTCTTACGGCAACCGCTTGAAGACGGACACGTAACGATCTCTCGCACCCGACAGTCGGTCTCCTTTCCGGCTCAGTTCACGCTCGTCGCAAGCACAAATCCCTGTCCGTGTGGATATTTTGGGGATACGATTCAGCCGTGTACCTGCACTCCCCGACAGCGTGAAAGTTACTGGGCAAAGCTCTCAGGGCCACTCATGGATCGAATTGACCTCCAGGTTGCTGTGAATCGCCTAAAACCAGAAGAGATTACCCGCCATACCCGAGGAGAATCATCTGATACAGTGCGAAGTCGGGTACAATCGGCGCGCGATCGCATTCAGTCCCGGTTTGCCAACGATACTCCCCGATGTAATGCAGAAATGCAAAGTCGCCATCTTCGGCAATGGTGCAAACTTGACGAAACCTCAACTCAATTGTTAGAAGGAGCGATCAGAAAACTTGGGCTTTCTGCACGAGCCACCGATCGCATCCTGAAGGTGAGCCGAACCATTGCCGATTTGGCTGGAGATGAGTATTTGACCACTCACCACGTTGCCGAGGCCGTTCAGTATCGAACCATTGACCGAATGCAGTAGATCGGGAACTGACAAAACCCCAAAAAATCATCCCTAAAAGCCAAAAGAGAGGGGCAGCAGACTGAGCCCGCTACCCCTCTCTTTCAGAAATTTGATCTCTGGATTTTGACCTTTGACAAATGCCTTAGAACAAGCCAAGAGTCAATGATTTATCAATAGGGAAAGTTGCCCCAATGCCCAACCACAGCGTAACAACCGTACCAAACATGAATACAGTCGTTGCAACTGGACGACGGAAGGGATTCTGGAACTTGTTTACATTTTCGATAAACGGAACCAGCATCAAACCGAGAGGAACCGCAGTCTGAGCGGCAATTCCCAACAGCTTGTTTGGAACGATCCGAAGAATCTGGAAAACGGGATACAAGTACCACTCAGGAAGAATCTCAAGCGGTGTCGCAAAAGGATTGGAGGGCTCACCCACCATCGCAGGATCAAGAACAGCGAGCGCAACAACGCAAGCGATTGTTCCAAGAATCACAACGGGGAAGATATAGAGCAGGTCATTTGGCCATGCGGGCTCACCGTAATAGTTGTGCCCCATTCCCTGCTTCAGCTTTTCACGCAATGCTGGATCGCTAAGATCCGGCTTCTTTAATGTTGCCATGAGTACGATGTCTCCTTAAACCAAGAAAAATCAGCAGTGAAGGACTGGTGTTCGTATCTAACGCTTAGACTCTAATCCATGAAAATCAATTCTTAGAATCACATAACTAGAGTCCAATGCTTAGAATCGAAGGAACAGAGTATAGAAAAGTCCTGATTTACAAAGGACCAGAAATACCCTGCTTACGAATCATCAGGAAGTGCATCAGCATGAACACAGCAATCAACCAAGGCAATACGAACGTGTGAAGGCTGTAGAAACGAGTCAGGGTAGGCTGACCAACACTTGCTCCACCTCGGAGAAGCTCAACCATCAGTGAACCAACAACAGGAATCGCTTCTGGAACACCCGATACAATCTTGACGGCCCAGTAACCAACCTGATCCCAAGGAAGAGAATAGCCAGTCACACCGAATGAAACTGTGATGACTGCCATGATAACGCCTGTCACCCAGGTCAACTCACGAGGCTTCTTGAAACCGCCTGTTAGATAGACTCTGAACACGTGCAGAATCATCATTAGCACCATCATGCTCGCAGACCAGCGGTGAATGGAGCGAATCAGCCAGCCAAAGTTCACTTCTGTCATTAGATACTGGACAGAAGAAAAAGCCTCAGTTACCGTCGGCTTGTAATAAAAGGTCATTGCAAACCCAGTTGCAAACTGGATAATGAAGCATGTCAGCGTAATGCCACCCAAGCAGTAAAAGATATTGACATGAGGCGGAACATACTTACTACTAATATCATCAGAGATGGCTTCGATTTCGAGGCGTTCGTTAAACCACTGATACGCCTTGGAGCCAGTTACTTCTTTAGTAAACATGTGAGTACTTGATTAAAACCGTGCGCTTTGTCCTAGTACTAAAAAATGTAACACGGGTGCCCTTGAGTTTTCGTCTGATCAGCAGATTCGTATCGTGTTGAATTCATAAGCGTTTTGAATCATTAAAGGCGACACCAGAAGCCCAAGCCCTTGCACTGATAGACTTTCATGGGAATGGCTCTGGCTTAGACAATACTGAAATTCGACATATTTTGTTACAAATTGGTTCATAATCCGAGTCTGAGAAGAGAGGCTGATTTATTGGTTGCGTCAATGTCCCCATGAATTCTTCCTGTTGAGGAATGCGATGCAGCCATTCTCATTTTGAAAGACTTCGCGCCCTCTCGGCGCTCACTTATATGGGTTCAGGGGACAAAACGGTCGCCGCAAGCGACCGTTTTGTCCCCTGAACTTCCATAATGAGAATTGCTGAATGCGATGGGCGTTCCTTGCTTGGACTAGGCTATATCTTTATAAATAGGGCTTACGCATTTTTTGGGTGGTGCCGGGTCGCTTATCTGGTTAGCGTTACCCGGTACTACCCAAAAAATGCACGGCGTATAGAGGACTGGCGTAAGTCCTGGTAAAGACACGTGCATTGGTGTGACTATTATTCGAATGAAAATTCAACGAGCGGGCCGACTAACGAGCCGACTAACGGGCATCCTGACAATTGTTGTGTTGTTTTTTGTCACTCTTCTAGCAATTGAGCCAAACAGTGCTCATGCCTTCTCTGAAGAGCAACGCCTGGTGAATGAGGTGTGGCGCATTGTGGATCGAGCCTATGTCGATGACACGTTCAATCATCAAAACTGGAGTGAGGTTCGGCGACAAGCGTTAAGAGCACCTTTAACGAATCGAGCCTCTGCCTATGATGCGATTGATGAGATGCTAGCGGTTCTCGATGACCCGTTCACGCGATTGCTCAGGCCGGATCAGTATCGGAGTTTGCAGACGAGTACGTCGGGAGAGTTGACAGGCGTGGGGTTGCAAATCACTCGACTACCCGACACAGGAGTTTTGAGTGTCATCTCCCCCATTGACGGCTCTCCTGCGGACGCCGCAGGCATCCAACCTCGGGATGTGATTGTCAAGATCGATGGCCTACTAACCCGAGACTTTTCGCTCGATGAGGCTGCGGAGCGCATGCGGGGTAAGCCCGGAAGCCACGTGATTTTAAC
>JAYKJC010000036.1:0-3778 GCA_035285885.1 Leptolyngbyaceae cyanobacterium
TCACAGGACACGCCCCCTTCACGAATATGCTTGCCGCGCAGAATTTCTTGCCCAACAAGCGTCACAAGAACGGTATGCTCAACGTTGTGATAAAGAGCATCACTGTTGGCGATGTTTTCGAGTGCCATTCGCCCTGACCAGGCAATGATGTTGCCATAGTTCGACTTCAGGCCACCATAATTCTGGTCATAGCCTGTTTGAAGCTCCTGAACAAAGGTTCCAATTAGCGTTTGAGTTGGGTTGAACATGCCATTAACAGAGAAGAGAGCACACTAGAATAAATCACACGATCCGAACAATCGTTCAGCACAATCGTTCAGTGATGAGGGCACGTACACAAATACTTACTTTTCCAGAAGCGTGGCAAGTTCGTCCGCCTACATTTGAAAAGAGTAATGTTGTGTAACAGCATAGTTTGAGTATGACAACTCTGCTTGATTTCGCAAAGGAACTGCATCACGATTCGATGAGAGAAGCGTCACAATTCGCAGGTGCTTTCCCATTCTATAAAGTTTTTCTAGAGAAGAATCTTCTTGAATTCTTGCGTATTGGATTCTTGCGTATTGGCAATTCTGAGTGGTTAGCGGAGTCTTTGACGGAAGGTTTCTGCCATTTTGGGGTTGGGGATCTCAGCGGCGATCGCCTCTATAAACTGCGATTCGCTAGAGCCTGACGAGAGTTCAAGCACATCATCGACAATGAATTGCGCCATGGGGCCAATGCACAGCGCTAACTCATGGCGACATCGGTCAATAAACGCAGGACTCAGAGTGTTTACGTACCCTGCATTCGGGTCTTCATGGGTGAGATGAGAATTAAAGCTTTCTCTAGAAGAATGAGGAGAGGTGGAGTTTATTCCAGGACTGGCGATCGCCCCAGACATTTTTCCCTCGATTGGAGTCCCGCCAGGAGCGGGTTGAGGGCGATGAGGCTGAATCTGTCGGCTTAACTGGTGCTGAAACTCAGCGGAGGCTGCCGCATCTGGGATTTCGTCGGCCAGCATTGATAAAAATTCACGGGAATCGAGGGTTGACGACTGACTCAAAATATCCTCAATCGCAAAACTCGCCACCGGCCCGATGTACTCCGAAAGCAGCTGCTCACACTGAGCTAGAAACTGGGCAGACAGTTCAGGGGTTTGGAGTTGGTCCCATTCGGTGCCGCTTGAGCGAGCTGGGCTTTCTCCAGAACCGGGGATGGGGGTGGAGAGTAATCGTCGGGCAGTTGACTGCTGGGGGTGCGATCGCCCACGAGCGGCCATTGGAGCAGCAGGAGGCGCTGGGGCAGGCCGACTCTGTTCAATCAGACGAGTGAGATCGCCCATAATGGCCTGAGCCGTTTGATATCGTTCTTTCGGACGTTCTGCCAGCATCCGTTCAATAATGTGAGCCAGACCCTCACTCACCGCAACCTCGTCACGCCACTCGTATCTCGACACTCGCGCATCTTGCCCCGTCAGCAGAACCAGAGCCGTCATTCCAAGCGAGTAGAAGTCGCTACAGGGGAAGCAATCTCCGAGCTGCATTTGTTCGGGGGGAGAATAGCCCGGTTTCCCCACCAGGGTAGCTTTGGGCGGACGCGCAAAGGTGCTGTATTGGCCCGATAAAATTTGATTGACGACTTCTTTCACCACCCCAAAGTCAATCAAAATTGGCTTTTGTTTCGCATTCGAGAACATGATGTTGGCGGGAGAAATGTCTCGATGCACAATGCCGATGCTGTGGATGTAGCCCAAGACAGGCACTAGATCCATCAGCCATTGAATGATCTCTTGTTCTGAAAAAGTTTTTTGTTGCTGAAAGCGGCGATCGCGCATCAAATCCAAATAGCTTTGCCCGTCTACATATTCCTGAACGATGAACAAGTCTTCATCGTGGGTAAACCAGGCGAGAAACTTAGGAATTTGAGGATGATCGATTTGATAGAGCACCTTGGCTTCTCGCTGAAACAGCTCACGGGCTTTACGCAACGATGCTTCTGAACGACTCGCTGGAATGAACTGTTTGAGCACGCACAATTCATCAAAGCGGTGGGTGTCCGCCGCCAGATAAGTGCGACCAAACCCACCTCGACCTAACACTCTGCGAATTTGATATCGATGATGGATGAGGTTGCGTGACGGTTGAGCCGCTGACAGTTCTGAGGCTGAGGGGGGAGTGGAGCCATCTTCGTTGCGGTTGCTCATGCTCGGTAATTCGGGGGGGGTGCGAATATCGGTGGGCTGGGAAGCCAACGGTACAGACCCGGATGGTTGGGCTGATATGATGCTACCATCTGTCATCAGGTCAGGCAGAGGGGGCAAGGTTTGGTCGCTGCTTGACTGGGTCCAATCGTGCCATCGAGGCGCATGGGCCGTGGATTGCTGAGAGACAATCGGCAGCCAACTTGCAAAAGGTACGTCTGCATCAAGCGGGTCAAGGGCTTGACGCCCCTGACGAATGGCTCGATAAAACGGCATTCCATCGGCAAAATGGGTGAGAAAGGACTCGAAGAACTGGTAAGCGGCGTGGGTGGGGGCAGGTTCGCGCATGGTGATGACATGGGGAATTCCCATCGCTTCAAAGACAGGGGCGATCGCCATTCCATCCCAAGAATTCAGCCCTAGCACCTGTAGCCCGTCCTGAACCGTTGACTCCAGAATCGGAGTGAGTTCATCCATCCCCAAACTGTCAGAAGAATTGAGATAGAAACGCCCGGTTTCGCCGACGAGCTGATTGGGTTTCTGTCCCGATAAAAAGATGATGTCCCATGATTGAAGCGTCAGGACTTGGAAAAACTGATCCACATCTGGCGCAACCAAAACGCTGACCTCTGCATCAGGCAGGGACATAAGGGGCGATCGCCCAGGATCTTGAATTCCATCCGCATGGCTAAGAATGAAAAGCACGCGTACTTTGGGCGACTCAGAGCGCATCGAAGATGAGGCTTCTGCGGGAGAGGCCATCAACCCTAAATCAATGCCAGGGAACGCTCGCTCTAAGTCCCAAAGATGCCAGGGCAGCCGCTTGAGCCAAACATTCGTCGTCTGCACCACCATCGACACATCATCTGATGAATGGAGTTCTTCCATCAACGCTGCTGGAATCGGGCGGAATGACTCAGAATGCAGCCAGAGGTTGAGGCGATCGCTCAGAAGGCGGGCTGAGTTGCGGCAAGTTTCCAGATCAATGATGCTACGCTCGACAACATCGTTCCCCTCCCACTGAGACTGCAATCCTAACTGGCGGTATGCAGTGGCCCAGGTGGCATAAAGCTGATACAGTTCTGGATCAGACGGCAGACTAGCCGACACCTCTCGATACGGCAGCATGTCAGGATGGGCAACCGAGAGTGTGACCGGAAACTCCTGCCCTAGACTGCTTTCCCCGAATTTTAGGACGACAGATTTCTCCACGGTTCCTACAGCGCCAATCGAGCGGTCATAAGAGCGAAGGGCCATTCGCCCATCCTCAAGGTGGTTCATTTCCAACACGGCCCATCAGGACAAACCCAGGATCACCCTTTCATGATCACTGTTTCAATACTAATGGGTCATATCCGCGTTACTACTGTTGTATCGCAACACCCCTACAATTGACTTCAGAATGGACGGTGAAGCAGGGCTCAGCGCTGTTTAACGCCTTTCGATTCCAACGCCTTTCGATGAGAAGATACTGGCAACTTTAGAAGTACAGAAGAGCTTGCGTTACAGAAGAGCTTGCTCAAATGCCTTTGCCTTCTGAGAATCGGGGATTTCGGTGGCGATCGCCCGCACCAGTTGTTGATGAGTCATCGGTTG
>JAYKJC010000037.1:0-7213 GCA_035285885.1 Leptolyngbyaceae cyanobacterium
TGATGGGAATAAGGATTCTGGCTAACAGCGCCGAGAGAAAGCTAAATGGAAATCCGCCAATCATCAAATACACCGTGATGGCTAGCAGACTGGAAACGCGCCAATAGATTGCACATAGTCGCTGAATGGCATCGACCCTCTGAACAAAACACCAAATCGACAACACAAGCGGAATAATCACAGTGAACAGCACTGCGAGACGATAGTCAGTCCAAACGAGAGAAGCCAGCGTTGCTTGATCCATAGGTGCAATCGGAAGACGTGTAGAATGAGCAGTCAATAAAGTGGATAATGACCGCTACTCAGCGTAACACTGCTTTGAGACCGTGTCAGGTTTTGTATCAGTTTAACGGTTAACGAACTGTTAATACCGCCGGAACCTAATGCTGCCGGAACCTGATGCCGCGCAGAATCTAATGCCGCCGGAACCATCGCATCAGGACTCCCGCCAGGCGCTCGGAGTTATGACGAACGCGTCCCGTCTCGGGATCTTCCTTCAAAATATTGGCAATTACCGTCCGCCGCCCGAGTTGCATCACGCTCTCGCGGTCAAACAGAACAGGGTGACACCCTTCCTGCGCATATTGAATGAGAGCTTTTGCTGAGGGAGATTTCCGATGAATGAGCACCGCATCAAAAATGGCACGTTCACAGGCATTATCAATCGCTTTGATATGGTCAGAAACCGTGTAGCCTTCAGTTTCTCCCATTTGGGTCATGATGTTGCACACATAAATGCGAGGCACGGGTCGGTTGGCGATCGCCTCCACAATATCGGGAACGAGCAAATTTGGGATGATGCTGGTGTACAGACTTCCCGGTCCCAGAATGATGAAATCCGCTTCCTCAATGGCTTGAATGGCCCGTGGCAGAGCCGGAGGATGAGCGGGGTCAGAGCCAATACGAACAATCTGTCCCTTTGCTTCAGTGATTTGAGATTCGCCTTCAATCCGACGACCATCCGCCAGTTCAGCCCATAGCTTCATATCACTCAGAGTTGCAGGAACGACCTGTCCCCGCACCGCTAACACTTTGGATATGGCGGCGATCGCCTGCTCCACATCTCCCGTCACCTCTCCCATTGCGGTCAAAAACAGATTCCCAAAACTGTGGCCTACCAAGCCATTGCCCGCCTTAAATCGATACTGAAAAAGTTCGGTAATCAACTTCTCTTCATCGGCCAGGGCGGCAAGACAATTGCGTATATCTCCCGGCGGTAAAACCCCAATTTCTCGCCGAAGTCGTCCAGACGACCCTCCATCATCCGCCACCGTCACAATCGCCGTAATGTTGGCACTGTAGGTCTTGAGTCCCCGCAAAAGGGTAGACAAGCCAGTCCCGCCGCCCAGCACGACTATCTTCGGCCCACGATTCAAACGTCGATAATTGACCAACTGATCAATCAGATCATCATCCCCATCCTGCATCAAGACTTCTGTGATGGAATTGAGCGTCCGATTTTGCCCCCAAATCAACAGGCCAATACCGACAATCAAAACAAGAGGGCCACTCACATAACTGGGGACAATACTCGTTACCCAAGAAAGTGCATTGCTGATTAATCGGCCTAGATAGAAGACAGGTGTGCGATTTGCCCAAATTGCAACCCCCAAAGCCGTGAGAACAGTGCCCGCTAAGCTGATAAACATCCATCGCTTCACAAACAACCCAGGGGCCATCCACATCAGCCAACGGTTGATCGTTTTGGGAGAACGACTGGCCGCGCTCTGGCTCAATCGATTAAATGATTTTCGAAAAAGCGTCTGTGACTTTTTGGAATGCTTTGGTTTCTGCATCATGAGCTAATCGCAAGCTTAATGGCTTAGGTCGGCGAACGAATCTCTCCCAATGATATAAATTCCTGAAAACTAGATGAATCCCATCGAATCACACGCCAATCTAGCAAGACGAAACGGTTGGGGGGATATCAACATCCCAGATATCCTACTCTATGATTCTGCTCCACTGATAGCGGAACATGACACTTTCACACAGGCTTGTCACGCAAGTTCTTGATCGTTATTAACGCTAGAACATCGTGTGACTTCTATATCAATAATCGTCTATGGCGGTTTGCAACCACGTTAAGCACAAAAACAGTTATGCCGGGCGCGTTGCGCCGTTCGTGTCTAGCGTATTCCTTGTTCCGAGCGTCTCGCTGGGAATGCCCGCGAGAGCCTCTGGCTCCCGTTCAAATTGGAGCCAGAGGCTCCCGCAACGGCTCCCTGCCAGAGTCAGGGAACCAGAAATTAAAATTCATCTGTCAAATTGGAAAGGCCAGAATGCTGTTGATTGGTTCTGTCTGCTGCTAATGTTTGAGAATAGGCTACACTCCAAGCATTATTTAGTAGAACACAACCAGATCCTATGAGCGAGCTAAAGCCACTCATTGAGCTAAAAGGAGTCACGAAGCGATTTGGCTCCAACACGGTCATTGATAATCTTGACTTAACGGTTTACAAGGGGCAGGGCTTAGCCATTATTGGCCCATCGGGTACCGGAAAATCGACGATTCTGCGCATCATGGCTGGGTTGCTTGTTCCAGACGAAGGAGAGGTCTACGTTCAGGGCAAACGCCGAGCCGGATTGATTGAGGACAGTCCGGATCCGATTGGGATTGGGATGGTGTTTCAGCAGGCGGCGTTGTTTGACTCTCTCACAGTGGATGAAAACGTTGGGTTTCTGCTGTACGAACACTCCAAACTTTCTAAAGATCGCATTCGGCAACTCGTAAATCAGAGTTTAGAAATGGTGGGGTTGTCGGGCATTGGCGATCGCTTTCCCGCAGAACTCTCGGGGGGAATGCGAAAGCGAGTCAGCTTTGCTCGGGCAATCATCTCAAACCCAGAGACCAGCGATACTCCAGAAGTTCTGCTCTACGATGAGCCAACAGCAGGACTCGACCCCATCGCCTCTACCGTAATTGAAGACCTGATTCGAAGCATCAAGGGCTATGACAAGAGCTGTAGTACCTACGCTATTGTGACGCACCAAGACAGCACGATTCGACGCACGGCAGATCGGGTCGTGTTTATGCACAAAGGCAAGGTTCATTGGGATAGCACCGTGAACGATATTGATACCACTGACAGTCCAATCGTGCGACAGTTTTTCAGCGGCAGCATCGAAGGCCCGATTCAAGTCATCAACTAGGGCTTATCCCTTCACCCGTCATCCCTTCACCCGTCATCCTTTCACCCGTCATCGCTTCGACTGCCATTCCTTTTCAGATTGCACTATCGTTTTGCACTAGCGTTTGAACGTTCATGAGTTTTTCTTCTTTTTCGACCTTTGATCTTTCCACCTTTGATTGGATATCGATCATCTATAGCGCACTCAGCATTGATACGTTACGTCGGCTGGTGAAATATTGGGAAAGCTTTTGGGATGATCAGGTCACAGAGCTTGATCGATTTTTAGTTCAGCGAGTGGCTTTGTTTATCTTGATTCCGATCGGGGTGCTGTTTCATGAAGTGGGGCATGCGATCGCCACCTGGCAGGTGGGTGGAACGGTCGCTGAGTTTCAGTGGCGCGTGTTCTGGGGGTATGTGGTGCCCTATGGCGCATTCTCAAGCGTGCAGTACTGGTGGATTGCGCTCAGCGGAAATGTGGTGTCGATCGCCCTTGGCCTGATTGCACTTCCAGCGATGGCGATCGCCCAAAAGCAGGTGATGAAAGAACTGCTGTATAGCTTTGCTGTCGTTGAACTCGTGTATTCTCTGCTGTTCTACCCCATCTTTTCGTTCACCGGGTTTGAGGGGGACTGGGTAAAAATCTACGACTTTTCAGTTTATCCCTACGCTCAGATCACCCTGGGTGTTCACCTTATCCTGATTGTTGGACTGTGGTACATCACAAAGAGCAAACGCCTCGATCCGGCACAGCAGTCTTCTCAAGAACTCTCAACTGCGACTCATTCCCCCGATTTTTATCACTCCAAGGAATCGAATGCTCCATCATCACCTCCCCCCGTTTCTCAAGACGAGCCGTGAGGTTCTCAGCGATGGGTAATTGCGCTATCCGTCTCAGTGGCAATTTCAGCAATGGTTAATAAAAAACGCCAAGAATTGTGTTCATGTGGCAAGATAGCCGTAAATCGACTGTGGTCTATCTAACCCCTAGATGTACAGCTACAGCCAGTAGAATTTAGACATTTTTTTGCGCGCGCTCCGCCCCCACAGAAAAATGTTTACAGTCTATCCAAAGGTCTACCCAACTGGCGAAAGCGATAAGACACATGAGGTTGTTCGTGTAGGGTGCCTTAGAGTTAGTTAAAAGTAATGAGGATGTGAGGGCTATTTATGCGACCGCGAACTTTTCGAGAAGGATCTGTGGGTCTCCTGATTCTTCTGGGCCTGGGGATCTTTGGAATCCTGATTCTGTGGATACGAGGGCTGAACCTTGGTTCTCGCAGTTATCAAATCAGGGTTGCGTTTGATAATGTCGCTGGCATGTTGCCCGGAGCACCTGTGCGATATCGAGGCGTTGGCGTAGGTCGAATTCTCTCAGTAGACACCTCTGCCAATGCTGCCAACGTTCTCCTCGAAATTAATTCCGCTGATCTCGTTATTCCGAGTGATTCGATCGTTGAAGCAAATCAGATTGGTTTAGTCGGTGAAACATCAATTGACATCACCCCTCTAACTACCCTGTCAGACCAAGCCCTTGCCATCAACCCTCTGTCTCAGGACTGTGACTCCTCGCTAATCATCTGTCATCGAGACACCCTTCAGGGAACAGTCGGCGTTAGTTATGACACCCTGATTCGTACAACTGCGAAGTTGGCTCAGCGATTTGATGATCCCGAGATCGTTGCAGAAATTCGTGAACTGGTCAGTAACTCAGCCGATGCAGCCGCCGAAGTTGCAGAACTTAGCCGTGAAGTCACTGAACTTGCCGACGTTTTAGAAGAAGACTTGGGCTTATTAGCAGAATCGGCGGTTACCACGGTGGATTCAGTCACCGTCGCAGCTAGCCAGTTTGGTTTAACCGCAGAACAGCTCAACACCATTCTGGCGGGAAATCGAGACACCATTGCAAATACCCTCGACAACCTGAATCAGGCTAGTTTTGAAGTGCAGCGGTTGGTCGGAGGTTTAGCCCCAACTATCGAAAACGGCGAACTTACCAGCAACCTGGAAACCCTGGCCGAGAATGCCGCACGAGCCTCGGAAAATATTCGAGCGATTTCAGATATCGCCGGTCAAGGAGATTCGCTGCTGCGGATTCAAGAGACCTTGGACTCAGCCTATGAAACTTTTGACAATCTGCGAAAAATCACAGCTGATTTAGACGAATTGACTGGAGATCCGCAGTTTCGGCGGAATGTTCGAGATTTGGTGAATGGTCTCAGTAACCTGGTCTCGACCACCCAGCAACTTGAAAATCAAACGGCGATCGCCTGGGGATTTCACCGTGCGATCGCCATTGCGTCTGCCCCACCCTCTTCCGTCTCACCTTCTTCTGCCCCACCCTTGACATCTTCGGTAAGAACGAGAGAAGCAGATGCATCCTATGGTGTGTCTGATGTTGGCTTACCGGATGCATCGCGACCCGAACCCTCACCCCCAGAGCGGTCTACTTCTGGTACAGACGAACAAGATCCCATGCCCTCCCCATAAGTAAATATTAGGGGATTACGTAGGGTGTCGTTAGCGCAGCGTAACGCACCGTCTTAGCTACGTAGGGTGTCGTTAGCGCAGCGTAACGCACCGTCTTAGCTGCGTCATGCCACTACCTCATACACATTAAGGGATTGCACGGGGTGCTGTAAGCGCAGCGTAACGCACCATTTAAGCAACGTCTTACCACTAGTAGCTGATTGCCACTAGTAGCTGATATGCAGTGTCACCGTCGCATTGACCTGTTGCTCCCCACCAATGACGGGGGTATTTGCATCTTGGGCGACTCTCAGAGATGCGGCCTCCGGTATCGGCGGACGAATGGGCATGGGAGCCTGGGCGTTATTCACTTCAATGGAGATAATTTCCTCCGGAGAAAATCCCAACGCCGATAAAACAGCATTGGCCTGAGCTTGAGCATCGCGCGTTGCAGCCTGAAGGGCTTGGAGTTGGGCAGCGGCGATCGCATCGTCCTCAGCAATAAATTGAATCCCCGTAATCTGCGTCGCACCCGCATTCACCGCGTCATCCATCAGCATCCCTGCTTGGTCAATATCGACTCGAAATTTAACCGTGTTGCTGGCTGTATAGCCCACAATCCGTTCAGTTTCTCGCTCGTAACTGTAGACAGGGCGAAGCGTAATTCCAGTCGTTTCAAGATTTTCTACATCTTGAGACCGCAACTCACTCACCACTCGGTCGGATTGTTGAGCGGCAATTTGTTGGGCTTCTGCTGCGGTGGGTGCTTCAGCGACAACCCCCAGAGACACCTCAGCTAACGTCGTTTGAACTCGCTCCATCCCTTGTCCAGAAACGGAAAGAGTCCGAAGCTGACGCTCTTGAGAATATCCTGCCTGCGCCGTAAAAATTGATGCGGCGATCGCAATGGCTACAGGGAGAGCACACTTAAATAAGACCTTCGACCGGGCACCGTGATGGAGTACACCTTGATTGAACATTAGTCGCTTCATAACCATCTCCTTTTTATCGTATTGATCCCATAGGATCGTTCGTGTATTTATCTCAACTTGATCCGACTTCTCCAATTCTCAAGCTATTCAGTAACAGATGGGGTGCTGTTTCATTTTCCATAACGTCTTTGTTTACATACCGTTTCAAATGACTCGTAACGGGCAAAGGGTCACGAAGAACAGAGGGGGTGGGCATATATGGCGTACCTGCCTCTATCTGTTCTTTGTCTCAATCAGAAATGAATATTAAGGAACTGACCTAGATTTCTGAGAAACACGCCCCTCTCGATCTGAACCAGGTTGCTAAGCAAGACCGTGAGTTGCAGTTAGAACGTGAGTTCAGCCTCACCTTCGACTGGGTTTCGGCCTATATGAGAATGGCAGACATTTTTGTTGACTCAGCTTTACAAAAGTAAACGATTGTCTTAACATGTCTTCAAGGGAGTTTTAATTGACTCTCATTTATTCAATTGTAGAAAGTACTCATTGCAATCATGACAACTACACTTCAACAGCGCGAAAGCGCCAACGTGTGGGATCAGTTTTGTAACTGGGTAACCAGCACCAACAACCGCCTGTATGTAGGTTGGTTCGGCGTGTTGATGATCCCAACGCTACTGA
>JAYKJC010000038.1:0-3048 GCA_035285885.1 Leptolyngbyaceae cyanobacterium
ATTCAGCGACTATGTGCAATCTATTGGCGCGTTTCCAGTCTGCTAGCCATCACGGTGTATTTGATGATTGGCGGATTTCCATTTAGCTTTCTCTCGGCGCTGTTAGCCAGAATCCTTATTCCCATCAGCCTCTGGTTTTGGGCCGACCTGAATGAAGAACTGGAAGACATGACCCGCACGCCGCTCAAGCTGAGCTTCACCGCATGGCGCTGGGCCGTGAGTGTCTATAACGTTCTTGGGGCGATCGCCCTACTGCCATTCCTCAAGTGTGCTTTCTCGACTGGAGAATTTAGCACCGACTTCTGCCAAGTGTGGGTACAGGCTCCGCTGCTCTACCGCGAGTATTTTCATGCCAATCTGAAAGCAGAATTTCTGGGCTTCGCCTTGGGAATTCCAGCCCTTGTGATTTACGTCATCTGCTTGGCCTACTTTGTTTTTGTGCGCTTAGGAAAGCAGGGACGCAGCGCGATTCAGCAATAGGCCGATTTCTGAAATCAGCATGATCAAGCGCTAGGCGAGTTGGTTAAGTACAGATGTGTGGCGCACACTGCGTCCTACACATCTGTTTTTTGCTTAACGCCGTTGCAAACCGATATAAGTGATGGGCGATCGCCCTCCTTCTACTCCATTTCCCCTAAAACTCAGCGTTCATCGGCGTACGAGGGAACGGAATCACATCGCGAATATTCGTCATCCCCGTCATAAACTGCACAACGCGCTCAAACCCCAGTCCAAACCCAGCGTGGGGCACGGTACCGTAGCGACGCAAATCCAAATACCACCAGTAATCCTCAATGGGCAGGTGATTGGCTTTAATGCGACGCTCCAACACATCGAGGCGTTCTTCCCGCTGAGAGCCGCCGATGATTTCACCAATCTTGGGAGCCAGCACATCCATTGCCGCCACGGTCTTCTCATCCTCATTGAGACGCATATAGAAGGCTTTGATTTGAGTGGGATAGTCCGTTACCACCAGCGGCTTTTTGAAGACTTCCTCTGACAAATAGCGTTCGTGCTCAGACTGGAGGTCGATGCCCCACTCCACCGGAAACTCAAACGTTCGCCCGGATTTCTCCAGCAGCTCCACCGCTTCGGTATAGGTGATGCGGCCAAATTCGCTGTTGATAATGCTGTCTGCCGTTTCAAGCACGGTTTTGTCAATGCGCGTGTTGAAGAACTCCATGTCGTCGGGGCAATGCTCCATGACGTAGCGAAAGATGTACTTGAGGAAGTCCACCGCCAGTTCCACATTGCCATCCAGGTTGCAAAAGGCCATTTCGGGCTCGATCATCCAGAATTCTGCCAGGTGACGAGAAGTATTAGAGTTCTCCGCGCGGAAGGTGGGGCCAAAGGTATAGACATTGGTGAAGGCCATCGCCATAATTTCGGCTTCGAGCTGACCGCTGACGGTGAGATAGGCTTGGCGACCAAAGAAATCCTGGCTGAAATCAGCCTCTTTTTTGCCCGATTCCTTGGAATCCTTAAGGGGGATTTTCGTCAGGTCGAGGTTCGTGACGGTGAACATTTCGCCCGCCCCTTCGCAGTCGCTTGCGGAAATAATGGGCGTGTGAACCCACATAAATCCCCGCTCTTGAAAGAATTGGTGAACAGCAGTTGCGCAGGCATTCCTCACGCGCATGACCGCTCCGATGGTGTTGGTGCGAGCCCGCAGATGGCCGATGGTGCGCAGAAATTCAAAAGAGTGACGCTTTTTCTGGAGGGGATAGGTGTCTGCGTCGGCTTCGCCGTAGATGGTGACGGTGTTGGCCTGCATCTCAATTTGCTGGCCTTTTCCGGGTGACGGGACGAGCGTTCCTGCGACTTCGACGGATGTTCCTGTGGTGATGCGATCGAGGACATCGAAGCCAGGCGTGCCCTGGTTGACGACAACCTGGAGACCATTCATGGAGGAGCCATCATTCACTTCAATGAAGGCAAATTCTTTGAGTTCTCGCTTCGTGCGAACCCACCCTTGAATAGTGAGGGATTCGTCGGGTTGGCCATGTTTCAGTACGTCAGCAATGCGGCGAGTGGTCATGATGGCAATTCAAACCGTGATGATAAACGTGCAACACTCGTCATTATCCTTAATTGTTATCGCTGTCGCCAACTGAGTTAGGACAAATCGCCCCAAAAAAGAACGGGAGAAGATTTTTCTTCTCCCGTGGGTCTTTTGATTGGGTTGCTTGGCTGGATGATGTCGGTTTGACTGTGAACCTGAAGCTGTGTTGCCGTTTGGGGACTGTCCGTTTTGCTTGAGTTCTTTTTGTTGGGACTCGTTTTGCTTGAGTTCGTTTTGCTTGAGTTTGAGGCGTAAGGCTTTGAGTTGTTTTGCTTTTTGACGCTGTCGAGCGCTTCCACCTCGACCTTTGTCATTTCGCCCGTCTTTGCGCGGCGACTCCCACCGCTTAAGTCGTTGAGTCATGGCTGTATTCCTTCCTGTTAAGAATAATCGTCTAAGTAGGTGGGCGGTATTAAACTTCAGATAGCGTAGGTTGCGGTTGAGGAACGAAACCCAACGTCAGCATGGGTTACGCTATCGCTTTTCTTGAATGCCCCTTGGGCTATACCCATGCTACAAAAGATTCAGGCTACCCACTTAGCTCTAGCATAACCAATGCTTGATAAGGATGACAGTCGGGATAGCCCACCATAGCTGCTTGGTTGACGTTTTAACATAACTGAAGAACATCAATGCAAGTCTTATGTCGTGCTGAGGGCGTCAACAAATGCACGATGTTCAAGCGACGATAATCCTCCTTGCAGCGTTGCCACGACACTCTGCATATCTCCGGTTAATAAGGCGTCCACATCCAACCACAATCCAGGAAAAACCTGGCTCTGAAGAATACCGTCAGCATCGGGGAGGAGGGCTACATAGGTTTCATCTTGAAGCACAAACCAATCCAGCTTGTTCTCAAACATTTGCCAGACGATATAAAGAAGCATCAATCGTTTATGCAGCTTGGCTTTAGTGTATCTCAGACGCGAATCACCCGCTCCAATCACCCCTTGAAGGGCGATCGCAACACCTGCCACAGAATGCCG
>JAYKJC010000039.1:0-8776 GCA_035285885.1 Leptolyngbyaceae cyanobacterium
GTAATCACCACCAGCTCAAGCTGGTCGGTATCACGGGGTTCTCCTCGGTCGCCGGGCAACACGTCCAGAGCTTCTGGCACAAAGTTGACGTAGATGAAGGCCGGTTTCTCACCTGTGGCTTCTTCGATCAACCGAGCAATGTCTTTCGCCTCTTCTGCTGTCGTCAGCTCAGGCTGAACGGGCAAATTAAGATAATCCGTAAAGCTTTGGACATACTCATATTCCAACGAAGAGATGTAGGTATCTAGAACATCCGTGCGATTGGCATTCTCAATGTTGAAATTGGCAACCCCAGGTTCTTCAACGTCGTCTACTTCTTCTCCGTTGATGTCGCGATCCAGTTCTCCGGGCAAATCTAGAATGGAGTCCCCTGAATCATCCGGCAGTTCTCCACCGTTATTCCCATTCCCGTTGTTTCCGTTCCCGTTCCCATTGTCATCTCTACGACGTCTGACGACCCCTACATCCACTTGAACGGCTTGAGCATCGGTGGCCACGCCATCATCTGCTCGCAGGGTGAAAAAGGCATCGACGTTTTCGCGTCTGCGTCGAGGAGGGGTGTACACCAGGGTATCTTCTGCGGTTACGACGGTTCCTGGGGTTACGTTTCTTCCATTCAGCCTCAAGCTGCCGCCACGGGGAATGGTGATGGATTCGATGGTAACGGTGACCGTGTCGCGATTCGGATCGGTCGCGGGCAGATAATCCTGGATGTCAATTCGTGCCCGTTGGTTCTGCCGAATCACCACGGTCGCTGGCCCGGTGATGGTGGGGGGAGTATTCACCGATTCAATCGTGATGCCTGCGGGCGTTCCGGGAGCTTCGCCGCCGTTGGGTCTGACCACGAAGGATTGATTGGGGGCGATCGCCCGCCTACCCACCTCATTTCCATTCTCATCTAAGACAATGCCCTGAAGAAGTTCACCCGCGCTCCCATTGACACTGGCATCTCCAACGGTAAAAGGCACATTCTCTGGGCCACCCGCATGGCGGATCGTAATTTGTCCATCACCCTCTGGGGGGCCATTATTGAAACCTGGGCTGATTTCTACATTATTTGAAATCTCACCCGTCACATCAATCGATGTATCCGTTCCAGAGGCAAAAATAGAATCGCCAATGGTGGCCGCAATTCGCACCGTATCGCCATCAAGGAGCACCGTGCCACCCTCCCCGAAGAAACTTCTAGCATCGATAGATTGGACTAGAATATCTCCCCGTTGACTGACAAGGGTCACGTCCCCTGCGTCTGGGTCTGATGATTCTATGTCATCGTTTTGGGCAATTAAATGCCCGACCGTAATATCGTTATCAGCTTCGATGCGAATGTCACCGCTTTCGCCAAAGGTAAACAGTCCATCTTGACCAAAGTTAAACAAGGACTGCGACACAATATCGCCCGTGGTGACGTTCGCACCTTGAATGGTGATGTCTCGTCCGGAGGTCACGATGATGTCCCCAGGGTCCATCGAGAAGTTCCCTGACCCATCCAAGTCCGAATCAGCACGGAAGGTAATCGTGCCACCAGGAACCCCGGTGACTGGGTCAAAGGCCAAGAAGACAAGGCCAACGTCACCGCCTCCGCGTAAGGTTTCAATGGTGATGTCGTTGGTTGCTTCAAGAATGACGTTGCCGATGATGTTTTCCAGCACATCTTCAGAAATAGTGAAGGTGGCTCCTGGACTATCGCCCGCTAAGATTTGACCATCGCCAAGCTGCCCATCATTTGCCCCTCCATCACCATTCACGATACGGATATTTTCGGGGTCGAGCAGCAGTGTTCCCAGTGCTCCGTTCTCAGCGCTCAGGTCAACGACTCCAAGAAAAACGAGGGTGCGCTTACCCGAAATTTCAACAAATCCTCCATCCCCAACGGTTGCCCCTCCCTGGGCATTGATGGAGCCTGAAAAATGGGTGGCATCGTCGGCCCAAACGATGATGCGTCCGCCATCGCCAGTCTCAATCGCGTTGGCCGAAATCGCTGAATTCGCATTAACTATGGTGCGATCGCTCGTTGGAAACGTTCCTTCACCCCGCTGGTCGCCCCCGATATAAATCTCACCGCCCCCGGTGCGCCCAGATGCGTCGATGGTCGCGTCAATCACCTGAATGTCAGATCCGGCGATCGCCACATTCCCACCTCTAGCCTCCCCAGTAGGTGACGTATTCGTCGCATCCACCCGTCCTGAAACCGTTACTGACCCTGGCTCGGTCGAGATCTGCGATCCATTGAGAGACACCGTGCCATCCTCATTCACCTGCAACCCGGTGGCATGGCCCACATTCCCTCCGGTCAACAGTTCAGGAATAGAGGCAACTGGAGCTGACCATTCAACCAAGCCTGCGGCATCGGCCTGTTCGGGGGCGATCGCCGCCACTTCTAGACTCAGCACATGACCGTCTTGACTCAGCCGCACCAGAGACTCACCGGGCACCGCAGTGATGAGAATTTCGCTGCCCTCAACGGTCCCCGTGTTGATCACAGTGCCGCCGAGTAAGGTGATGGACTGGCCGTCCGCCACCCGAAGCTCACCCGCATTGATGACGCTGCCGGGCGTCTGGGTACGGAATGCAAACTGGCTGGGTGTGCCGACCAGGCTGGCGTAATCATTATCACCACTGACGTTGAACCAGCGATCGCCAATGCCAATGCCCGTCGCGGTTGACGCAGAGAAAGAGCCGGGAACATCCAGACGAGCGTTTTGCCCAAAGATAACGCCCGATGGATTCAGCAAAAACAGATTCGAGTCTCCTCCAGACACCCGAATAAGTCCGTCAATCATAGAAGGGTTGCCCCCCACCACCCGAGAAATGATGTTGCGAATGTTCGCATCTGAGAGGAAATTCGCGATTTGATTGGCATCGAGCCCAAATTCTTGAAAGCTGTGGAAGAGGTTGGCCCCATCTCCAGAAAGTTGGCCGCCATCAATGTCGAACTGGCCTGGGCCATTCTCCCGAACATTTGTGCCCGTGCCATCGTTGGCGGCTCTTGGCTCAGCGTGTACGGGTTGCAGCGTCACCGTCAGGCCGATCAATCCTCCGACTAACCCGGTGAGGGCGATCGCCCATCCTCTGATAATGGTTTGATCAGGGCGAAGTTGAACCCTTAGACGAGAACGACCCCCGTTGATGTTGTCTCGCTGCGAGTATCCACAGGATCGGGAACGATGGGCGAATTGAGTCAAGAATGCCTTGAAAGCCATAACGAGCCACCAATGAAGACATTCCTTGTCTACATCAACTGACAACGCAAATCAGAAAAAATACGCAGAGATTTACTGAATCTTTACTTGTGAATTCGGGAACATTGCTTATAGAGACTGGCTCATATCCTTCGGCAACCGGAGATAGACCGCCAGGTACGTCGATTCACTACAGTTGTGTGAGGCACGGCGCGCCCCACACAACTGTTTTTGTGCTTAACGTGGTTGCAAACCGCTATAGGAAGCCTAATCTTGCGTTTATATAAACGCAAAGGAATCCATAAGTCACTCGATGACTTAACCTGCTTTGAATTATTGCCCTTTATGATTGATGTGTTTTGTCAAAACAGCGGGTTTAAGGCGAATAACACTACCCAGCGAACCACCTACCCAGCGAACCACACTTAGAGAACCACACCCATGACAATCACGGTTACCCCCCTTGCCGACATCTCCAGCCTCCAAGATGCGGCCAATACAGTCATCAACGTGTCTGCCAACTTTGACGACCCCCTGACCACGGGGCTCGTTGCTCGGTTTGAGTTGTATGACACCAGCTTGGCTGGAGGCGTTATGAATGTGGTGCTGTTTGATCAGCCCGGCAGAGGAGCCCCCCAAACGGTTCAGAATTTCCAGAATTATGTAAATGACGGGGATTACGTCAACAGCATCATTCATCGTTCGGTTCCAGGATTTGTCGTTCAGGGTGGGGGGTTTACATCAACTGATGTCAACTCGATTCCGCCCATTCCGACGGATGCTCCGGTCACCAATGAATTTAGCCTGGAACGTTCTAACACTCGCGGCACGATCGCCATGGCCAAGCTGGGTGGAAATCCCAACAGTGCCACCAGTCAATGGTTTTTCAACCTGGCAGATAATAACGACCCGAATGACCCCAACAGTCTGGACAATCAAAACGGGGGCTTTACCGTATTTGGGGAAGTGTTGTCTGAATCCGATCTCGATGTTGCCGAGGCGATCGCCGGTCTTCCTCGTCCATTTTTAAACAATCAGAATACATCGCCGGTCTTCCGAGAGATTCCACTCATTGTTGAGGATCAAGCTGACTTCGATGACTTGGGGGTCGATGATCTCGTTCGCTATCGCAGTATCACCATTTCTCAGAGAGAAGAGTTGACCTTCAGCATCGTTGGGAACTCAAACCCAACCATTGTCAGTGCGTCCATCGTCAATAACACCCTCCTCATCGACTATCTGCCTGGAGAAAGTGGAACAGCAGCCATCACCGTCCGAGCAACGAATCTTTTGGGAGAAACGCAAGACGATACGTTTCTCATCAATGTTACGCCGACCTCCATCACCGGAGGAGCCGATCAACTTCAAGGAACCGTCAGAGACGATGTGATCAATGGGCGAGGAGGAAACGACCGAATCACAGGAAACAGCGGAGACGATCGACTGATCGGCGGGGGCGGTAATGATCGGTTAGTCGGTCAAGATGGCAACGACACCCTTCTGGGGCGAGGAGGAAACGATCGCCTGATTGGCAACGCAGGCAATGATACTCTCATCGGCGGTAATGGGAACGACGTTCTCAAAGCGGGAAGCGGTCGCGATGAGCTGAACGGCGGCAAAGGCGATAACACGCTGATTGGAGGAGATAACCGAGATATTTTTGTGTTGTCTAAAGGCCAAGGAGAGGATAGTATTCGTCGATTTCGGAACGGTCAAGATCGGCTACGGGTGAGAGGCATTTCGTTCAACGACCTTACAATTACCGATCAAGGCAGAAACACACTCATCAGCGACGGTCAGGATGTGTTGGCTACTCTCAAAGGTGTTCGAGCTGACACCATTAATCGACGCGACTTTGCGTAGCGATCGCCAGCCACCTTACTGCACAATGCAATCCTGAATGAAGTGTGAGGGGCAGCACGCTTCACACACCTGTGTTTGTGCTTAATGCGGTTGTAAACCGCTATAGTTCACACTAATAGGCATATAGCATTGGCCGATTGGAATTCTCACCATGTCAATTACTCTAAGTGGACTGTTTGTTTATCCGGTCAAGTCCCTGGCGGGCTTCTCTGTTCAGCACTGTGAGCTTACAGCACGGGGGCTAAAGTACGACCGTCGTTGGATGGTGGTCAAGCCTGATGGTTCGTTTATGACCCAACGCAAATTTCCTAAAATGGCGCTGTTGTCCACAGAAATCCAACAATCCAAGACATTGGTGATTACAGCGCCGAAGATGGGGAGTTTGTCGGTTCCTCTTGCTCCAGAGGAGGGATGGCATGAATCCCAAAACGATGGGCAGAAGTGCGAAAAGATGGTCGAAGTGTGGGGCGATCGCTGTGTGGCGTGGTCGATGGGAAAACAGGCTCAAGAGTGGTTGAGCGATGTATTGGAAACCCCGTGTGAGCTTGTGTATATGCCCGATGAGAGCGATCGCCCGGTGGATCATGGCAAATTGGGCAACGATAAACAGGTGAGCTTTGCAGACGCTTACCCCTATCTGCTCATTTCGCAAGCGTCGCTGGATGATTTGAATCATCGCCTGGAGACTCCCATCTTAATGAATCAATTCAGACCTAATTTGGTGGTTCAAGGATGTGGACCCTTTGATGAAGACACCTGGAAATCAATTCAAATTGGAAAGGTGTCGTTTGTTGTTGATAAAGCATGCTCTCGGTGCATTGTGACAACCATTAATCAATCAACAGGAGAACGCGGAGTCGAGCCGCTCAAAACCCTTGCAACTTACCGCCGCTGGGATGGGCAGATTTGGTTTGGGCAGAACCTAATTCATGAAGATTTGGGCGTCGTTTCTGTGGGCGATCGCATCCATATTCGTTCACATCGAGCTTAAAATCATCTCATCTATTGCTGTTGTAAACGACGATAAAAAATTCCCTCAGGAAAACGAAGTTTCTCATAAAATGTGTATCTGAATACCGCTTTTATTTCACACATTCCTTCATTTCAAAAATTGCCTAGGAACGCTATATAATCAGCTATCGGCAGTTATATGTCTAAATATGTATTTCGTCTATCTTAATAGCTATTTATCTTCTTTTATTTCATGTTTCTTCCATAGGAATGAGGATACACCCCCAAAAATGATTTAACGTCAGAGAAATCATCAATTTTATTGATTTGTCTGCCATGTTTGTATCTGTAGGTTCTTTAGATTCTTTGATTTAAGGTAACCGTCCCCTGAGCGGAGTCTAAGGGAACGGTTTGTCTGGGTTTTGGCTTTCTTCCTTCGGGAGACGCAATGCGTTCGCGATAGCGTTGCGAAGCAAAACGACTTCGCTCAGCTAGCGTAGTCCCTGGGACGGTTACGATTTACGCAAGAGAAGTTTCACGCAAAGACAAACTTGCTTTGTGGAGTTTTAGCTTTGGTGACACGATTTGCCGTGATTTTAAGAAGAATCTATCCCTCATGTAGACTCTAGTTTCTCAGGGCAAAAGCTATACCTTTAAGAACATGTTTGAAAGATTAACTGTATAGAATGAATTGTTCAGATGTTGATTATGTAGAGAAGATGGACTCTACATAAAGGCATTGTCTATCGGCTATTTTCAAACATCTTCTAGATAAGAAATTGCTGGCAATCAATGAAAAGCATGGTGTATTAATTAAGGAACTTTTTCCATGTTTGAGCCGGATAGAATACAGGCGTATCTCCGCCACATTAGTGAAAATCGTTTACCTGCGGAGGATACACTAAAGCGAGATATTTTTAAGTGTGGTCTATGGCTGTTAGGTATTCCAGCCATTCTTTATGGTGCGGTTGACAGAGGTCTTGCAGCTTTTTCTAAGCCCTATCTTGAAGTAACCGATCTTTCGTATTGCTTAATTCTTCTCGTGGCTCTTTTCGGATGGTTGTTTATTGATGTATCCGACGATCCCATTTTTTCGAGCAATGAAACTTATGATGCTGAAAATGCAGATGTGAGTGAGACAAACGGTTTAATTCACTCCCATTCATCTGAAGTTTTATTGCCTCCTAAGATGCTAATTCCTCACTCTCCATGTATTGCTCAGCAAAGCTATCGATTACCGTTCCCATCGATTTGCCAAATCTATCATTTGCTCAATCTAAAACATCTAGAAGAAATTCATCGGTTTAGTTTGGGAAATCTAAAGGTAACGAAAGTGAGCCAGTTCCGAACGACTCGAAGGGGAGGGTATATTCGGTTTAGGACGATGCTCGATTCTCCCTTCAACGTTTTACGAATATGGCGACAGTCCCATATCGATGTTGGCTTAACGATTCATACGCCTCATCAGATTGAATTGTCGATTCCTGTTTATCAGCAAAAAGTCATCCATGTGCTATTTAACGTAATTCCCCTGGGTGCAAATGAACATCAACTCATCATTCAGATGTTTAGCAACTTACAGTGGCCCAAGGAATTGCTGCGGGTGGTGTTACTTTTCGCATCTAGTTTGACTCTGCTGGAAGACTTGCCGTATCTTAGTCGCTTGGCTCATCGACATGCGATTTCATCACGGGGGATTGCAGGGTCGCTATCGTCTTGTCAGAGCATGCAATTGTTTCGACGCTATGTTGATCTCTACGAGAGCTGCTCATAAGAGTGGCGACTTGCAGAGGCGATCGCCCTCCTACCACATCGGCGTACAGCATCCAGGGCTTTGCATGTCCACAAATTCTGCCCAGCCTCGAATGTCAGCTTCTGAGGGGAGTTGGTCAGCTTCATCGGCGATCGCCTGCATGTGGAGTCCACCGTAGCGATCGCACACAAAGATGCCCACTGCTGATGAGGAGGCGTGTTGTCCCAGATACGCTTGACGGACGATTCCCTCCTGATCCCACAGAATGGGGAATGGAATGGAATGGTGTTCTGCAAACTGCTGTAGCGGTGTGGATAGGTTCGATTCGTGAGTGGTGGCGATCGCCACCACCTCTGTTTCTAAGGTGCGATAGGTCGAATACTGTTGAGCAAAGCTGAGGAGCAGATTGCTGCAAGCCTCACAGGTTGAATCATGAAAAAATAAGATAACAAGACTGGAGCGCTGCTTGTAGGCCCAGGGAGTGATTTCAGCATCGCGATTTATCGCCTGAAGCTGAAAGGATGGAATCAGCCCATGTATGGTCAAGGGAGCGGTGTCTACGGTTGCGTTGTCCATGATTATGGTGCCGTTATTAATGTTGCCATGACTGTTGCCATGCTTAGGGTGCCGTATCCGTTGGCTTGGTAGCTCACAGCGTTGGAATCTCAATCACCTTACCACGAGTATTCAGGCTTTCCCGGTCAAGGAGATCGATGATGAGCGATAGGCAGACAACATTAATTCTTGTTGGACTGAAGAGATGGACGTCCGCAGAGGTAAAGTAATGGGCCAAAGAGGGGAACGAGGGCGATCGCCCAGAATCGCCTTAAATTCCATTGGCCGTGCCGCGCCATATCATCCGGGAAGAGAGAGGTGAGTGGAAATACAAGTCCTATCAAGATAAAATCCAGTGTAATCAGGTGAACGAAAGTGCGTTGCTGAAACTGATGAATAAATTCTTCCCAATCTCCGGTCAGCAGGGCATAGAAAATAAGAAAGAGGGTCACCATTAACAACACGACTCCCG
>JAYKJC010000040.1:0-10676 GCA_035285885.1 Leptolyngbyaceae cyanobacterium
AGGCGAGAGGCAGCAGGAATACTATAGCGCTATAAAACTAGAGGAAAGACTCAGGAGGTGGCGTAATGCCTCGGCGAGTGAGAAGGTCGTCGAGTTCCTTGAGAACTGAAAGGTCATCGTCACTAAAGTTTTTTGGAAGTGAACTCGCTTCACGAAGCGATGGCCGGAGAAAAGCAAAAGCTTCACGAAACTGAGAACCATTGCTGGTGACGCACTGCTCAAAGTGGCAAGGAATAATGCGTTGAAAATCCCAGCTTGCCACTCGGTCAACCCAATCTAACGTCTGTTTAGGAGCACGGTTGAGAATGAGCGTTTGCAAAATCGGGGCGACTAGCAATTGTCCATTGTTTCGTAGAGCATCAAAGGACTGTTTCCAATTCGCATCCCACTGGAAGGGAAAGATGCCAAAAGAATTTGCTCGTGATCGGTCAGAAGAGTGGGTCGCGTCTCGAATGGCCTGCTTCAACGGAATTGTTTTAGCTGTGCTGGGGCGAAAGTAGAAGGAGAAGAGGACGATACGCTGCCATCCTTTGCAGCGATTTTCCCAGGTGTCGTCAACAGCGTCGGTGACGTGGTCACGGGCGTGGAACAGCATCGAGTAAGGCGTGAGCTGAACGATGTCAGGGGGGCCAGTGGGAATCGCAAGAACAGTGTCAGTGACGAGTAAGGTGTGCGATCGCCGATGCAGAAACGCAACCTCCTCAAACGTTCCCAAACCTAACCTGATAGGGCCAAGAATGTCATAGTCAAAGTCACTGTAGAAAGGAGCCTGAGCCGCATCTCTGGGCAGAGGGTAAGTTCGCCCGATGGGAAAGCCAAGCCAACTGAGGGGCAGCTTGAGCGGAAAACTCCATTGATCCGGCACAACATAGACAATGGCTTGAGGAAATCGTCGCGCAAACGGCCCGACAAATACCTTATGTTCTAAACCTGATGCGGTAGGTAAGATAACGTAGCGCACAGCCCCATGCTGAGATTCTAAGTCTCGCATGAGGCGAATACACTCGGGCGTCGGTGCAACGGGAGCGTAGACAAGCAACCCTCCAGCTTCAAGCTTAACAACCGTCATGCGCACAGGCACGGTCACATAGAGAATGCCTTGCAGTTGGTCAAAAGCCCAAATCGTATCTTTAACCAACTCAGTACGAAGCGTGCGCCGATTGCCATAAGGATACAACGGCACCACAGGCCATAGTGGCCACGACCATTCCTTCGAACGTTGTTGCTTCTGAAGAGCTGCCTGCTGACTCATCCCTGCCTACCTTTTCACCCCTTCTCCCTTCTCCCTTCTCCCCATTCCCCACTCCCCACTCCCTTCATCACCCCTAAGGCTCCAACATCCGCAGCACTTCCCCATGTAGCGGTTCCCCACAGGTTGACAACAGACTGCCACCAAAGACAATGTTTTCTCGGTGACCCTGGAGATTGGTGACTTTTCCTCCTGCTTCTTCAACACAGGGGATGAGCGCGGCTACGTCCCATGGGTTCATGAGGGTATCCACTGCGATGTGGAGCTTGCCTCGGGCAACGAGAGCGTGCTGCTGACAGTCAGAACAGAAACGAAACTTCTGCACTCCATGAATCAAGTCCGTCAGCTTATACGGAATTTCGCCAGGCTTAGATTGAATATCGGAACTGTGAACCGCTGTCGCAGAGGCGATCGCCCCACTCAACTCGACAGGAGAAGCGACCGTCACTCTCACAGGGTCTCGATCCGGCACCTGATACCAGCATCCGTGCCCTCTTGCAGCATAAACCGTCTCTTTCAGTCCTGGGAAGTGAATCACTCCGACGGTAGGTTCT
Source organism: Leptolyngbyaceae cyanobacterium (assembly GCA_035285885.1). GTDB lineage: Bacteria > Cyanobacteriota > Cyanobacteriia > CAKZMO01 > CAKZMO01 > JBCCWF01. The sequence goes on from JAYKJC010000040.1 coordinate 1,804, forward strand.
CCGTTTTCGAGTAGAGCGATGAGAGTACCAAACATCGGGACTCCCAGAGTAAACCATGCGGTGCCGTCAATGGGGTCAAGAACCCAACGGTAGGAACTCTTATCTGTGTCCTTTGCTCCAGCATCACTCTCCCCATACTCCTCGCCTAGAATGTCGTGGGTGGGATAGCGCTCGGTGATGAGCGATCGCATGGCTTGCTCACCCTGCTGGTCGGCGATCGTCACCTCCGTCCCATCAGACTTAAAGCGAACCGTGTGCTCACGAAAATGGGGCATGATGGCTGCTTCGGCGGACTTCGCCAGATGGAGCGCAAAATTTAGAAACTCAATTCGCTGATCAACCGTAGACGAGACAGAAGACATAGACAGTGTTGCAACCGACACGGACATAGAAACTGACATAGGACTTATAGCATTAAACGAAGCCCTATATCTAACATCACGTTGGTCATCGCGTCGGTAGGAGAATCTCGATAAGAAGCATCAAGCGCACGGACTCAGCCCATGCACCTGCTTTTGTGCTTAACGCGGTTGCAAGCCACTATATCTATGACGAATTGCGTCAAAAATACTTAACCTCAACGCGCCCTGGAGGACTCGAACCCCCGACATCAGGTTTTGGAGACCTGCGTTCTACCAACTGAACTAAGAGCGCACAATTAGACTACTTCCTACCCTAACATCTCAAGTCGCTAAACTTGATTCCAACCGAGGATTTCTGCTCAGAAATTCTGCCTGGTCGAACCTCTTAACCGCTCAAGAACCAAAATGGTGAAACCAACAGGTGGGTCAGCCCTCAGACCAAACTTTCAACTAGCGGAACAAAACACTCATCAAAGAATCAACTGATGGCTCAAAAAATGGGTTCTGAATGAGTTTCTAACACTCTCCCAGACTCCTCATCGTGCCTCTCTTAACCGTCGAACCGGACACGGAACCATCAGTTGAACAATAATCCGTAGTTTACAGTGCGCGATCGAAACGCTGCTTCAGTCGAGTGGCCTTACCGACGCGATTACGCAGGTAGTAGAGCTTCGCTCGACGAGCCTTTCCTCGACGAATCACCTTAATGTCAGCAACTCGGGGAGAGTGGAGCAAAAATACACGCTCAACACCGACGCCTTGAAAAATACGGCGAACGGTAATGGTCTCATTGATGCCACCATTGCGCATAGCAATGACAGTACCTTCATAGGGCTGAACCCGTTCTTTTCCGCCTTCACTGATACGGACGCCGACCCGTACGGTGTCGCCGACGTGGATAATGGGCAGATCGTCTTTAAGATGCTTAGACTCGATGTCTCGAATAATTTCTTGCGCGTTCATAGGTTTTGTAAACTCACGGCCTACAATATTAACTTATGAAAGAGCCTTAAGTAAATAATACTCAAGCATTATTTCTTGTCTTGACATTTGTCTTTTGTCTATCAGAGCATTTGAGATGCTAATTCTTTGTGACGTTTTTATGACGTAATGTTTATATGACAGATTGCATGACAGACAAAGGACAAAGGTTATGAACGAACCGCTACTGGATGGGCGGAAAGTAGCAAACGTTCATGCCTCAAAGTTCATGTCTGATTGTCTATCTAAAAACTCGCCAAAGTTTTTGGAAGCCAAGCCCCTGTCAGGGGTTTTGGGTGGGGGATTAGATGGTTTTGCATTGAATGGTTATGCCCCCTATATGTCACATCCATGTCACATGTAGGGGATGGGTTCGCGTGTTAATTCGGATGTTTGAGCAGGTTGGTATCATATGCGGATTGCCCTTTTTACGGAAACATTTCTTCCAAAAGTAGACGGAATCGTGACCCGATTGAGTCATACGGTTGACCACTTACAGCGTCTGGGCGATGAAGTACTGGTCGTGTCTCCGGAAGGTGGGCTCAAGGAGCATTGTGGAGCCAAGATCTATGGCGTCCCTGGCTTCCCGCTTCCGCTATATCCAGAACTGAAGCTAGCGTTGCCACGACCATCTATTGGACATGAGCTGGAAGACTTCAAACCTGACTTGGTTCATGTAGTGAATCCTGCGGTGTTGGGGTTAGGCGGTTTGTACTATGCGAAAACTCTGAATGTTCCACTGGTGGCTTCTTATCACACCCATTTGCCTAAGTATTTAGAACACTACGGCATTGGCATGTTAGAGAACGTTTTGTGGGAACTTTTAAAGGCGATGCATAATCAGGCGCAGTTGAATTTATGCACCTCTACAGCAATGCAAGATGAGCTGACGTCTCACGGCATTGAGAATGTCGAAGTTTGGCAACGGGGAGTCGATACTGAACTCTTTCAGCCAGAGTTGGCGAATGCTGAGATGCGCAATCACTTGAGCCAGGGGCATCCTGATAGTCCATTGCTGCTGTATGTGGGACGACTTTCTGCGGAAAAAGAAATCGAGCGCATCAAGCCCGTGCTGGAGTCCATTCCAAATGCAAGATTAGCGCTAGTCGGTGATGGGCCTTACCGCGCGGAGCTTGAGCAAATTTATGCAGGGACACCGACCCATTTTGTGGGATATCTCGCAGGAAAAGAACTGGCGTCCGCCTTTGCCTCTGCGGATGCGTTTGTGTTTCCCTCTCGAACGGAAACGCTTGGACTGGTGTTGCTAGAAGCCATGGCTGCGGGATGTCCGGTGGTGGCGGCTCGTTCTGGCGGCATTGTCGATATTGTTGATGATGGTATCAACGGGTACTTGTTTAATCCTGCTGATGATCAGGGGGCGATCGCCGCAACACAAAAATTACTGTCTGATGCGAGTAAGCAAGACTTTCTGAGAAAGAATGCTCGGCATGAGGCTGAAAAATGGGGTTGGGCTGCCGCAACACTGCAACTTCAGCAGTTTTATAGAGCCGTTGTAAATTTGTCGCCCCTGCCTTCAGCCGCGTAAGGCTCCATCGCACTCGAAGGAAGGAAGCTGCAAAAGGAACATTGTGAGTTCAGCCCCGTCCCATGTATATAGCTTCTACAGCAATCCTAAATGAAATGTGAGAGGTGGGGCGGGCTGAACCCACCCCACCTCTCACATTTCAGTTCACAAATCATTTAGGAACCCTATACCTATAGTTTTTGTTAAGTTGTCCGGAAAATCTATTGTGCTACCGAAAAATTAGTAGTTGTTAATCATTGTCCGGGTTGAAAGGGACTTTTCGTCCCGCCATACACTTTCAAATTCACGTTTGAAGCGTATGTTTCAACTTGTTTGCTTCAGAGTGTTTGCTGACTTACGTCTCTGATTTTGAGATACGGACTGATTGAAGAAAAGCCTAGCGGTTCTCAGCAAGCGCTAGGCTTTCTTCTAGTACTCGTAACTCATGAATTGAGTACAGGCATGATCACTGAAAAAGGAATCAAATACCTTCACTGAAAATTTACATCTTCTAGAAAACTTACTGTGTTCACTTTATTAAATTGTCTGTATTTTGGGTAATAAATAGATATCTTATGCATTGACGTTCATCAAATCTAAAACTCAGATTTTGCGAACTCGTGATTTTTGCAAACTTGTAACTTTTGCGAACTTAATGTGAAGCTGAACGTAAGCTGTGTGAAGTTGTCTGGAGCTAAGGGATTGACTGGCCCTCTCTAATCGCTGCATTGCCGTAATGTAATGTTTGTTCATGGCAACTTTGTATGTAGAAAGCAGTTTCTGTGTATATTTTTTTAGAAGTTAATTTTAGAAAGATACGCACTGGACGTTTTCATTACTCAGGGACGGCTGCATCTCAATATACGCTGATCGCTAAAAGGGGCACCCCTGTTACCTAAAGCGTCAAGGCTAAGATTCATTGTCAAGCATCATGAAAAATAGTCATGGAGAATATTTTTAACAAGCGCGCTACTGTAGATCCTACTGGTACGCTCGTTCCATCTCCAGGTCGTGCCATCCGCGAGCAAGACGGTATTAGTATCTCTGCCCAATTGCAGGAGGAAGCTGATCATTCGCTCGAAAAGGGAGTCGAACTCTATCAGCTTCGTGAATATTCGCGGGGTGTTCGGCATTTGAGGCATGCACTGGATCTCTATCGCAGCCTTGAAGATTTTGGAGGACAGGCCAAAGCACTGGAAGGATTAGGGTTGTGCGAGTATGCCTTGAGGAACTATGCAGAGGCCGTTCAACTCTCAGAGCAGTGTTTAGCGATCGCCCGTCAGACTGGCGATCGCCGCATTGAGCGACAGGCTTTGGGCACGTTAGGGAATGCGTATCGACACCTGAAGGATTACGAGACAGCCATCCGTTATAAGCACGAAAGCTTAGCTGTAGCCAGGGAAATCCAAGACCATAAGGGCATTGCAGCCGCTCTGAACAACCTGGGAATGGTCTATAAAGCGATTGGAGACTACACCTCAGCGATCACGTATTACAAGCAAAGTTTAGGGGTGGCTCGCTCGCTGAACGATAGCCCCATCGAACAGCAAATTTTAAGAAACATCGGCAATGCGTACCACGCACTCGGAGATTACGAGCAGACAATAAAATTCTATGAAGAACTTTTGAATAGTACGCATGAATTTGGCGATCGGCGAGCCGAGATGCAGGTGCTCAAAAACTTGGGTAGTGCCTGCTATGCCACAAGCAACTATGGCAAGGCGATTCATTTTCATCAACAGCGACTGGCGATCGCCCGGTCATTAGGCGATGCAAAGCACCAAATTCAGGCACTAGAGAGCCTCGGTGTTATCTACGATGTGTTAGGCGACCAGGAAAACTCCATTCGTTGCCTGGAGGAGCGACTTGATATTGCTCAAATCATTAACGATCGCACGCTCGAAGAAAAAACGGTGGCGAGCCTCAAAACGATTTTTTACTCCATCGGTGACTATGAACGGGCTAATCAATATCGATAACGCATGAGCTATCGAGTCCACAAGTCATAGATAGCAAGCACGATTTCTACCACAATCAGAATCACGATATACCACTCAACCCGATGACTGCTATTCCGCTGCAAAATGCTGAGCGAGGTTTCGACAGTTCTAGAAATAAGGGTCAACTTTTGCTCTAGCGCAACTAAGCGTTCTCGCAGCTCATATTCATCTTCGAGTCGCAGATAGAGACGATCAAGGATAGGATCATCCCAGACGGGGTCTGGTTTCTCGCCCACTTCGACGATGCCAAACATTTTTTGCTGGATGAGCAACGTGCCGCCAATGTAGCTCAGCAATTCTTCTTCCTTGGGTGGCCGTGGGGTTTTGCCCTGAATGGCAATGGTGAAGGGCTTGATGCGCTCAAAGATATTGGAAATTTCCATTTCGTAGTAGTTCAAAACTACGCTTTTCGCCAGTGCTTCAGCAACAATCTGAAGTCGCTCTGTGCTGCACTCTTTCAACCAGAGAATATTGCGCTCAAACCGCTCCTTCACATCAGGTTGAAAGGTCATTTGCAGCTCTTCTGAAACAGCGGGACAGTCAATTGGATCGCGGATATGGGGTCGCAGTGCTTCAATCAACTCACTTTCTTCCTCCAGGCTGAGGTTAAAGGTGACGATGACCCCATAGCGCAGCGCCACAGCGCACCCTGTTTCCCCAAATCGGATCGTCAGGGGATTGGTGGCCAATGACTCAGTTTGCTCCAATGATTTGAGCACCAGGCGTTCTCCAACCATGCTGGCGCGAGCGAGAACTGTTTCCTTTGCAGACCAATCGATGCTGATAGAAGAGATGGGTGTTTGTGAGTCAGGGGTTGGAATCGAAATATTGTTTGAGGAAACCATAAAACGTAGTAGAGCGAAAAGTAGAACTGAGATTGACTTAAACCTTATTCAACGGCTGATTAACCAACAACTGATTAACAATGGCTGATTACCAAATGGCTGATTACCAATAACTGATTAAAGCCAAAACGGATAGGAACTGAACCTGATAGATCTGAACCTGGCTTTGTTAAGCCTAACTCTGGGTGAAGCTGACAGAAGGAGGCTGACACCCATGACTAAATCAACTGCTTCACCCCACATCCATGGGGAACAAGTTCGAGTTGTGCGAGTTTGAGGCGCTGACACATGCGCAACTGCTGATAGAGAGGTCGCCAGTGCCACAACATATTGGCTAAGGCTTCCCAAAGCGTCAGCCACCCAAAGACGGTGACACCCTGTCCCAGGAGCAACAAGCCAATCCCTGCGTCAATATCCGAAGTTTGAACATCAAGGAAAGCTGATACCCCTAAAGCCGCCGCTCCCAACAAGCTGAGTAACGTTGCATCCCACACCAGTTTCTTTAAGTTCTGGCGACGGACGTCTTCTAAATAAGAGAAATAACGCTGAATGACGGTGTGTAATGCATTTGCAGAGGACAGGGGGGGAAGGTGTTCTGAAGGGTCAGAGAGCACATTGACGCGCAGTAGCAACGACTCATCGCCAACTTCGGCTAAGCGTGCAAAGAGATAATCAACAAAATCTTTGTTCAAATTAAGAACGGGCGAGGATTGATCATCCGTGTCATGACCAAAATTAGCCGGAATGCCTTCAAATGGCATGAGCATGTCGGTGGGCGAGTTCAAGCGAAGACGAACAATCACATGTCCTTCTGGCGATCGCCCATAACATTCGGCAATCTGTTTTTCTTTGACAGATTGGCGGCGAGGGGGAAACAATCGAAACACACGCTTCATAGGCACTTTGGCGACACATCAACAGCGATAGCATCCCATAACCCGTGCAGTGGTGGCTAATCTGACATTTGAGTGAACGACCGATAAATTTAGGTTAACCGTAATCTGCTGGGTCAAGGCACTGCCTTGACCCTACAAGCATTGAGGAATATTTGGGGTATTCACTAAATCTAATTCATTCATCATCTTGTGCATTCACAATCTTGTGCATTCACAATCTTGTGCGTTCACGGACATTAACCGTTATTCAATAACTTCAAAATTTGGTAACACGCTGGGCAAACGATAATCTGCGGCAATGCAGGTATCAAGCAGGCTATCAGCCGCTAGCTCAGTGGCAGCGTCAAGACCTACGACACAATCGGAATAATCATCAGGCAGCAGGCTGCGGGTGCAGTTATCCAAAATACTGAGGGAGGTGGCAGAACTGACGCTGTTATCAATTCGCACAACGCAAGAAGCCATATCTCTAGGGCGACGAACCTGGATGCATGCATCTAAGGCATCAGCGGCAGAAATATCTGTTTCGCCCGAAATTTTGCTCACACAGCTAGACACGTCTCTTGGTTCGAGTGCAGATGCACAGGCACTTGAAGCGTCTGCAACACTCACGCCATCACCTAGCAGACCACGTGTACACGCTTCATATGCATTTTTGGGAAGGGCGATCGCCGACGCCAGCATGGGCATCAGTCCCAGGCTTAACCCAGAAACCGTTGCAGCAGCAGCCAACCGACACATCAATGAATATAAAACGCGCCCACGAACACTGGGGTAACTCATAATCGAACGCTCCATGCATTAGCCATGATTAATCAGCTACTCTATCCTACTCAAGCGTGGGGGAATCAGCACCAGTTTAGAGAAAACGAATGCTTGCCGCTTGTGTTTAGGAGATTAGTACCTGATTGACTGACAAAACTCTCGAAACCCTTATTCTGCTGTAGGATGGGTTAGCGTTAGCGTAACCCATCGAAACCATTGCCTATGTTGGGTTTCGCTCTGCTCAACGCCAACCTACGCCACAACTTTTGTCAGTCAACCAGGATTAGGACTTACGCATGTGTGTGGCAGTGGGTGCAGCCTGCCATCACTCACACACATGCGCTAGATATGGAGGACTTGCGTAAGTCCTGGAGATGTTGCTAGCAGCTTAATCTGAACGTTAGTCGGTGACAGGCTTACACTTCCCTGCACGAATTAAACCGACTCGTCGGGCGATCGCCTCTCCTTCGGAGGCAAACGGTCCCCACTGTTGAGCCGACTGATTCTCATCATTCGACTTCTCAGAGGAGGAAAGGATATCGCAGTGTCCGGTGTCGTTTTGAACGATGTACCAGCTTGTTTCGACGTCAGCCATAGTTACTCCGCGTTCAGCACACTAGTTCTGGAGAAATTATGAGAGATGATGCGGAAGTGCGCCTCATTCCTCGGCCCGTTCATCGCTCTTATCATCGAGCGTGTCCTCATCGAGCGCGTCATCGTCAACAACGTCAACGTTCTCAAAGTCTACGTCGGTATGTTTCCGTTCACGGCTGAGCTGATCGATGAGAGAAATCACGCGACTCCCCTCCTCAATGCCACGATCCTCAATGAACGATACTTCAGGAGTCCGGCGCAGTCGGACTCGGTGCCCCAATTCTCGGCGCACATACCCCGTAGCGGACTTGAGCCCTTGCATCGTCTGAGCCCTGGCTTCTTCAGTGCCATAGATGCTGACGTAGATTTTGGCGTGCTGCAAGTCGCCCGACACATTGACATTGGTAACGCTGACCATGCCCGCCCCCACGCGATCATCCTTAATCCCAGTGGACAACAGTTGGCTCACTTCTCGCTTGATCAGTTCTGACACGCGCGCAACGCGACGACTTGTAGCCATCGATTTACTCCCTTTCTCGATCAGTTATGGTTAGGACTTACGCAAGTCCCCTATGTTTAGTGCAATTTTTGTAGGTGGTGGCAGACTGCACCCGCCATCACCTACAAAAATGTGTAAGTCCTAGTGGTGTGATTTAACCCAAGGGTGATTTTGACGCGACTCATTCACCAAAATCGTTCCGAGCGTTTCTACACTGCACCCAACCCTAGCATTCCACGGAGAGTGAACGTGACGAACAGGAAAGCCCCAACCATGAAGCTGACCAGGGCGATCGCCGTTACAGGCCGTTTTAGCAGAGGAAGTATGGGTTCTACAAACGTGTAGAGAACGCCAAGAGAAAAGCTAATTAAATAGCGCGGATAGCGCTGTACGTTTTCAAAAAAAT
>JAYKJC010000041.1:0-17087 GCA_035285885.1 Leptolyngbyaceae cyanobacterium
CCTAGGCAACATCTATGAATCCCAAGGTAACTACGCCAAAGCCCTCGACTATCACCAGCAGCATTTGGCGATCGCCCGCGAAATCAACGACCTCGAAATGGAAGGCTCTGCCCTCGGCAATATTGGCAGTTGCTATCATTCATTGAGCAACTACATGGGTAACATATACGCCGAACTAAAGTAATATAAACACGCCACCGCCTACTATCAACAGGCTCAAACCATTGCGATCCGTCTGGGTAATTTAAAGGGGCAAGGAGATACGATAGTTGGTTGGCCAAATTCTCAAGGCCAAATTCTCAACGCCAATTTCTCAACGCCAATTTCTCAACGCCAATTACTATCTGTTTTCCATTCAGTGTCCCAGTGAAGAAATTTTGCTGTGTTGGAAATTGACCTCTGAATGTGTCTAAGTTGAAGGGGTGAAATCTCCTATGGGCGATCGCCCATCAGTTATGACCCCCAGCATCCGTCGTCTACTTGCCAAAGCTCCTCTAAAGTTGATTCTGATTGTCCCTTTTGTGGTGCAGCTTTCTCTGGCTGCGGGCTTAATCGGATGGCTATCGATTCGGAATGGGCGACAGGCGGTTGACACTGTCACCGATGAACTGTGGGATGAGATCTCTGCTCGGACGGTGCAGCACATCACCGAATATACGACCGTTCCTCAGGATGTGGTTGCAGAAACGGTTGCCACCACCGCATTAAACCTGGCGAATCTCCGAGATCCCGCCATATTAGCTCGATACCTCTGGCACCAGATGAACACTCATGAAGGGCTGTATACCGTTGCTGTGGGGTATGAAACGGGTGAGGTTGTAGGGGTGGGGATTGAAGAAGAGGGGCAACTGGTCATTCGAGCGATGGAGCCAGGGCAGACTCAGCTTCGTACCTATGCGGTGGTTGGGGAGGGCGATCGCGGCGAACTGATCAGAGCCGACGACTTCGATCTCCGGACGCGTCCCTGGTATCGGGATGCGGTTGAGGCCGGAACACTGACCTGGACAGACATTTACCCCTTCTATTCTCCATCCTTTAACATCATCAGTGCAGTCCATCCTATCTACGATGATGAAACGGGTCAGCTTGTCGGCGTGGCAAATGCCACCCTTTCCCTATGGCAAATCAGCGACTTCTTGGAAAAGCTGGAGGTGGGGCAGACGGGGGAAATTTTTATCATTGATCGAACGGGTAACTTCGTTGCAACCTCGACGGAGGAACCGTTAGAACGAACTGACATCATCGATGGGATTGAAACCAGACAACGACTGAATGCGGGGGCGAGTCTCAATGAGATGGTTCGTGCAGCGGCTAACCACCTGATGCAGCACTTTGATAGTCTGGAACAGATTCAGCAAGCTGAACGGACTGATTTTGTTCTGAATGGTAAGCGCACGATTGTTCAGGTGACGCCCTTCTCAGATGATTTGGGATTGGACTGGCTGATTGTGGTGGCGGTGCCTGAATCTGACTTTATGGAACAGGTTGAGACGGGGACCCGCACCACGTTCTTTTTGTGTCTGGGGGCATTGGTTCTCGCGATTGGGTCGGGTGTGGCCACGGCCCACTGGCTCACGGGCCCCATTCTGCAACTGAATCGGGCTGCCAAGGAAATTGCGGAGGGCAATCTTCAACAGCATACGTTTCGGGAAACCCTCGCCACAGATCGCAGTCGTGAGCTTGGAGAATTGGCGACGTCCTTCATCCAAATGACCCAGCAATTGCAAACCTCCTTCGCGGCTCTGCAATCCAGTGAAACAGATTTTAGAAACATGGCGGCGAGTGTTCCGGGTGCAATTATCCGCTATGTTTTGCACCCGGATGGGTCGGACACAGTTTCATACATGAGTCCGGGTTGCTACGAACTGTGGGAAATTGAGGAAGAGGTTGTCGCAGATAATCCAGGCGTTCTTTGGCAAGTTGTTCATTCTGAAGATGTGTCCGCCATGCAAGCCTCTGTTGCGGAGTCTGCACGAACTTTAGAAAGGTGGTATCACGAATGGCGAATTACGACCCCGTCGGGGCAGGTGAAGTGGCTGGAGGGCCGGGGTACCCCCATGCAGCAGCCGAATGGCGATATTGTGTGGGGCACGGTCATTCTAGACGTGAGCGATCGCAAACACGCTGAACTTCAGCTACAAGACGTGTCTAATCGCTTAGAACTAGCGGTGCGATCGGCCAAGATTGGAGTGTGGGATTGGGATATTGTGAACAATCATGTGCTCTGGGATGATCGCATGTGCGAACTGTATAGCATCAACCGGACAGAGTTTGAGATAACGTATAACGCCTGGAAAACACGACTCCATCCTGAGGATGTCCAAAGGTGTGCTGCCGCCGTTCAGCAAGCCCTGGCAGGTGAGCAAGACTACGATATTGAATTTCGAGTCGTCTGGCCGAATGGATCGATTCATCATCTCGATGCCTATGGGCTCATCCAGCGTGATGCTGAGGGCCAGCCCATTCGCATGATTGGGGTCAATCTGGATATTACGGAACGAACGGAAGCTGAGGCGGATCGCATCCAAAAAGAAAAATTGCAGCTGGAATTGGTGTTGCTTGAAACCATGCTCGACAGCGTTTTAGCCGGGTATTGGGATTGGGATATCCCCAATCACCGCGAATATATGAGCTCTGGACTGAAGCGCATGCTGGGCTACGAGGATGATGAATTGCCGAATGTGCCAGAGAGCTGGCAGGGTCTAATTTTTGCGGACGACTTACCCGGAGTCATGGACTGTTTCGATCGCCATGTGCAGAGTCGTGGAGAAGAACCTTATTACAACGAAGTCCGGTATCACCACAAAAACGGTTCAATCATTTGGGTCATCTGTGCAGGCAAAGTCATTGATTGGGACCCATCGGGTCAGCCGTTGCGAATGGTGGGATGCCATGTGGACATCACGAGACTCAAGCAAACGGAAGAACAACTCCAGCAGAGTGATGTCCATCTCAAACAGGCTCAACGGATTGCCAAATTGGGCAGTTGGGAATTTGAGGTGCAAAAAGCAAAAATTACCTGGTCAGATGAAGTGTTTCGTATTTTTGGGCGCGATCCCGCGTTGGGAACGCCTGCAACCTTTGAAGAACTCCAATCTTTTTTCCATCTGGACGATCGCCCCCTTCATCAACAAACAGTAGAGGAGGCGATCGCCACTGCTCACCCCTACGACGTTGAATGCCGCATCTATCGTCCAGACGGCACTCTGGTTCACATTCAGGCCAAAGGAGAACCAATTCTGGATGCAACAGGACAGGTGATTCAACTCACGGGCACGGTGCTCGATATCACCGAACGCAAGCACGCAGAAGAACGGCTGCTGCGAACCACAGCCCAGCTCAAAGCTTCTAATCGAGAATTAGAAGCTTTCGCCTATTCGGTTTCCCATGACTTGCGATCGCCCCTCCGTGCTATCGATGGCTTTAGCAAAGCCCTGCTCGAAGACTATGGCACCCAGTTTGGTGACGAAGGCCGTGACTACTTCGATCGCATTCGACACAACGTCAAGCGCATGGGGGTACTAATCGATGACCTGCTCAGCCTTTCCCGCATCTCCCGGTCAGAAATGCGCTACCAAGCGATCAATCTCAGCGATCTCGTGTGGGAACACGCTGCCGAACTTCAACGATCAGACCCTGAGCGACAGGTGGAATTCGTCATTGCGCCAGATGTGGTCGTTTCGGGCGATCGCACCCTCATCAACGCAGTGATCAGCAACCTGATGAGCAACGCCTGGAAATTCACCCGTCACCACGCCACCGCCCGCATTGAATTTGGCATCCTCAAGGAACATCGGGAAAACGTTTACTTTATTCGCGACGATGGAGCAGGGTTTAAGATGGACTACGTTTCAAAGCTGTTTGATGTGTTTCAGCGACTCCACAGCACGCAAGACTTTCCTGGCACGGGCATTGGTCTGGCAATTGTGCAGCGGGCCATTCATCGTCATGGCGGAGACATTTGGGCAGAAGCAGAGGTTGAAAAAGGTGCAACCCTCTATTTTACTCTCCCGACGATTTCTGCTGCGAGTCCCAATTAAGTGTTGGTTACGTACGAACTGGAAGCCTGATCGAAACACATCTGCAAAGAGAGAACGACCATGACCCTAACGGTATTGTCTGCCACAACCAACCTTCTGTCCTTTATTCCGCATGGGCACTGTTATCTTTGGAAACCTGGTCTGGTCTGGCTTCATGGCTTGTCGGATGGTTTGATTGCGCTTGCATATTTTTCGATTCCCATTGGCCTGGTTTATTTCGCTCAACAGCGACGAGATATCCCCTATCCCTGGCTGTTTCAGATGTTTGGCGCATTTATCCTTTCCTGTGGGTTAACCCATACGATGGAAATTTGGACCCTCTGGCACCCCACCTATTGGGTCTCAGGAACGATAAAATCTGCCACTGCGGTCATTTCTCTGGCCACCGCATCGGTCATGGTGCCCGTCCTTCCTGAGGCGCTCAATCTGCCCAGCCGCAGTGAGTTAGAAGCGATGAACACCAAACTGGAGGAGCAGGTGCGCGATCGCACTCGACTGCTTCAACTCAGCGAAGAAAGGCTCAAGCTTGCCCTGCGCTCAGCGAAACTTGGCGTTTGGGACTGGGACATAGAGGGCGATCGCCTGATTTGGGACAATCGCATGCAGGAGCTGTATGGCGTTGAATCTGCCAACTTCAGCCCAAACTACGAAACCTGGGCGGCGAGGCTTCATCCTGACGATTTACAGGCAGCTCTCCTCATCACCCAACAAGCCTTAGCGAGTGAGACAGAATACGAGAATGAGTTTCGGGTCGTATGGCCCGATGGCAGTGTGCATCACCTTGAAGCTCGTGCCCTGCTGCAGCGAAATGCTGAAGGCCAGCCCATACGAATGATTGGGGTGGATCTGGATATCACGGAGCGAAAACAAGCAGAAGAACAGCGCATCCAGGCCGAAAAGCTCAGCCTGGAACTCAAACTGCTGGAAACAATCTTCGACACGGTTCTCGCTGGGTATTGGGATTGGGATATTCCCAATCACCAGGAATACCTGAGTCCGGGCTTGAAGCGCATGTTGGGCTACGACGATCATGAATTGCCAAACGTGCCAGAAACCTGGCAACGCTTAATTTTTGAAGACGACTTACCCGGTGTCATGGAATCCTTCAATCGCCATGTGCAGAGTCGTGGAGAAGCCCTTTATTACAACGAAGTCCGCTATCGTCACAAAGATGGGTCAACAGTTTGGGTTATCTGTGCAGGTAAAGTGATTGACTGGGACGCCTCAGGTCAGCCCTTACGGATGGTGGGATGCCATGTTGACATCACGCAACTCAAACAAGCGGAGGAAGCCCGACGACAGACCGAATTAAGGAATCAAGCCCTGATTAGTGCCGTGCCTGATTTGCTCATTTGGATCGATGCAGAGGGCACCTATCTCGATATGTTGGGCAATAGTCAAGGACTTAAGCTCTACAAACCTTTACCTGAGCAAGTGGGCACTAACGTCTACGATATTCTTCCCCAGGCCGATGCTGAAGAGCGGATGCACTACGTGAGAAGAGCTTTGGAAACCCATGAAGTTCAGGTATACGAATATCAGTTTGACATTCACGGTGAACTGCGCGATGAAGAAGCCCGGATTGCGGTGTGTGGCGAGAATCAGGTGCTGTGCATGGTCAGAGACATCACCAAGCGTAAACGGGCAGAAGCGCAATTGATTCGAACAACTGCCCAACTTAAAGCTTCAAATGAAGAGCTAGAAGCCTTTGCCTATTCCGTGTCCCATGATTTGCGATCGCCCCTCCGTGCCATTGACGGCTTCAGCAAAGCATTGCTCGACGATTACAGTGATGAGATAGACGAAGAGGGTCGCTATTACTTCGATCGGATTCGTCACAATGTCAAACGCATGGGAATGCTGATCGATGACCTTTTAAGTCTGTCCCGCATCTCTCGATCACCCATGCGCTATGAGTCGGTGAATTTGAGTGCGTTAGTCCACAGCCAAGCTGAAGATTTGCAAATGACTGAACCGGATCGCCAGGTTGAATTTATCATTGCCCCAGATGTGATTGTAGAGGGCGATCGCACCTTGATAACGGCAGTCATCAGCAATCTGCTGAGCAACGCCTGGAAATTTACCAGCCATCATCCCATCGCTCGCATTGAATTTGGCACCACCGAATCAGAGGGGGCGATCGCTTACTTCATCCGTGATGACGGAGCAGGCTTTGACATGGCCTACGTTTCAAAATTATTTGACGTGTTTCAGCGCTTACACAGCGTCAATGATTTTCCTGGAACGGGCATCGGGTTAGCGATCGTTCAACGCGCCATTTATCGACATGGCGGAAAAGTGTGGGCAGAAGCTGCCATTGAGCAGGGGACTACGATTTATTTCACAATTCCAGAGAGGCTCTAAATCAAAACTAATCTTGAAAGAAAGGTCGCTTACACCCAAGGAAGTGATAGATCAGTAAGAAGGCTTGGGCGTGCAGACGCACATGTTTAGCGCATCCACCCCTTGCTTCTGGTTCCCTTCCTTTGAATGGAAACCCGCTTTGGGGCCTCTGGCTCCCGCCCAGTCAGAAGGCAAAGCCTCTGCGTTAGGATTCCCTGCAAGCTCTAGGAATCAGGAAAGAATACCTCAAAAAAACACTCAAAAAAATTACTTAAAAGAACCTCGATGATAGTATCCCTGCGCCCGCTTGTGTTGGTTGAAGACAATCCAGATGACGAACGCTTGACCCTCCGTGCCCTTCGTCGCGGCAATATTGCCAATGAGATTCTCGTTGCACGGGACGGAGAGGAAGCACTCGGTCTTATTTTCAGCCTGGAGGTGTTGCCCAGTGTCGTACTACTCGATCTCAAGCTACCTAAAATCGATGGCCTGGAGGTGCTGCGCCAAATTCGAGCCAGGGAGCAAACGCGTCTGCTGCCCGTGGTCGTACTTACATCCTCAGATGAAGACCGCGATATTATCGAAAGCTATAGCCTGGGGGCCAACAGCTATGTTCAAAAACCTGTAGAAATTGATCAATTCACCGAGTCGGTTGGACAACTGGGAATTTACTGGGCACTAATTAATGAGCCCCCGCAAACGCGAGGATAGTTGCGCATCGCTCATTCGCTTGCGCATCGCTCATTGGCAAGATAGGTTTGGGCATGGAAGATACACTGTGCATGACTTCTATACCTAATTTTTTTTACAGACGTAATACCACTGATCATTCGGTACGAAAGGACAAGAGGGTGTTCAATGGCTGAAATCATTACAGTCTTGATCGTAGAAGATTCTGAAGATGATGCCCAACTCACACTGTTGGCACTTCGTCGGGGTGGGTTGAAGCCCACTTGGGAGCGGGTTGAAACGGCTGATGCTCTACAAGCCGCTTTAGACCAGCGCTCCTGGGATGTGGTTATCTCAGATTACCGATTACCTCAATTTGACGCACCTCAAGCTTTAGCCATTGTCCAGCAACACCAGATGGACTGTCCGTTTATCGTTGTGTCTGGAACGATGGGCGAAGAATCGGCGGTTGCGATGATGAAAGCGGGTGCCCATGACTATCTCATGAAAGATAATCTTACCCGATTGCCCGAAGCTGTACGGCGCGAGATTCGGGAGGCGCAAATCCGCTCAGAGCGCCGCATCACAGATGAGCGCCTGCGACTGACCGCCGAACGTGAACAATTAGTGCACGTGGTGACCGAACGGATTCGGCGATCGCTTGACCTCGACGAAATCCTAATGACCACGGTTAATGAGGTGCGCCAGGTCTTACACTCAGACCGAGTGATTTTCTTCAAGCTGGTCTCCAATGAAGATGGATATGTTGTTCAGGAGTCTGTTGGAGAAAACTGCGATCCCCTATTGGGACGAGACATTTACGACCCGTGTTTTCATCAGGGCTATGTGGAGAAATATGCCCAGGGGCGCACCTGGGCGATCGCAGACCTTGATGACGGCAAGATTCAAACCTGCCCTGCCGACTTCCTCAGACAGTTTCAAATTCGAGCAAACCTCATTGTGCCTGTGATTCAGTCTGACACTCTGTGGGGATTGTTGATTGCTCATCATTGCACAGCACCTCGCCAATGGACGGACGAGGAAATTCGCCTCATGAAGCAAATTGCAGACCAGACGGCGATCGCCATTCAGCAGGCCAGTCTCTTGCGCCAAACCCAGTTAGAACTCGCTGAGCGGCAACGCGCCGAAGCGGCTCTCCAGCAACTCAATCAGGAACTCGAACAACGAGTGCAAGAGCGGACTGAAACCCTCCAACATCAGGTTAAACAAGAAAATCTGCTGCGACTGATTATTCAAACCATTCACCAATCCCTTCATATCGATGGAATTTTGACAACGGTTTTGGATGAAACGCGTCACATGCTCTATGCCGATCGCGTCGCCATTTACCAGTTTCACCCCGATTGGAGCGGTAAATTTCTGGCCGAATCTGTAGCAGACGGATGGGAATCCCTCGTCGGTGATGAGATTCAGCGGGTCTGGGTCGATACGTATCTGCAAGAAACCCAAGGAGGACGCTATCGAAATAACGAAACCTTTGCGGTTAACGATATTCATACCGTTGGGTATGACCCATGTCACGTTGACTTATTAGAACAGTTCCAGGCCAGAGCCTATGCGATCGCCCCCATTATTCTAGATGATCAGCTCTGGGGATTATTGGCCATGTATCAGAACAGTGGCCCACGACAATGGCAAGACTGGGAAATTAGCCTGCTGCAACAGATTGGGATACAACTGGCGATCGCCCTGCGGCAGTCACGTCTGTATCAAGCCGCGCAAGAACAGGTGCGAGAACTCGAAAAACTCCATCAGCTCAAAGACGACTTTCTAAGTACGATATCCCATGAATTGCGATCGCCTCTGGCCAATATCAAAATGGCCATCCAAATGCTGGATTTAGGGCTTCATCAACAGCAAATCACTGACGAACGCTTAATTCATTACCTCCATATCCTCAACCGTGAATGTGAGCAAGAAATGGCTTTGGTGAACGATTTACTCGATTTACAGCGGTTAGAAGCAGGGGTCCAGCCTTTAGATTTAAGGCGTTTGGATCTGTCCGACTGGCTTCCCTCCGTTGCAGAACCCTTTATCGATCGCGCTCAAGAACAAAGTCAACAGTTCACCCTCGACATTCCACCCACTCTTCCCTCCATCACGACAGATGTCAATAGCTTAAAGCGAGTCATCATCGAACTCCTCCACAACGCCTGCAAATACACCCCGCCCGGTGAATCTATCATCCTCAAGACTTGGGCGACCGATACCCAACTCCACATTCAGGTATCCAACTCCGGCGTCGAACTCCCATCCGATGAACTCCCGCATGTGTTCGACAAGTTTTATCGCATCACCAGTGTCGATCGCTGGAAGCATGGGGGCACCGGACTGGGACTGGCACTCGTCAAACGTCTAATCGAACATCTGGATGGCAGTATCAAGGCAAAAAGCGCAAATAAGATCACCTGCTTCACGGTTCGTTTACCTTGCGGGTGATTTTTTTAGATAAAATGTCCAGCCCGAATGGAATCTTTTCTACTCTGATTCAAATATGGCCTTCATATTCGCAGCAGGCATAGGCTTATAGAATAAATACCCTTGGACCGTATCACAGTGAATCGACTGCAAAAACTCTAACTGTTCCGTTTCTTCTACTCCTTCAGCGACAATACACATGCCCAACTGTCGCCCAAGCGCAACAATCGTCGAAACAATGTGGGAGAGCTTCGTTCCTGGCATTAAATCTTGAACGAATGACCGATCGATTTTCAAGTTATCGAAAGGTAAGCTCTGGAGGCGATTTAAGGAAGAATGCCCCGTTCCAAAATCATCAACGGATACCTTAACCCCCATTTCATGCAGTTCCTCCAGAACCTGGACAGTGTAAGCAATATCGTGAATAGCCTCACTTTCGGTAATTTCTAATTCTAGATATTGAGGGTCCAGTCCCGTTTCCTTTAGGATTGTTTCAATTCTTGCGACTAAATCCAGCTGACGGAACTGGCGAGGTGAAAGATTGACGGACACGGTCTCAAAGTCAATTCCTTCTTTCTGCCACTGCCGGGTTTGAAGACACGCCTGCCGCAGCACCCACTCACCAATCGGGATGATCAATCCATTCTCTTCTGCCAGGGGGATAAAAATGGTCGGTGAGACGAGCCCCATGCCTGGATGTTGCCAGCGGACAAGTGCTTCAACACTGACGATTTTGTTGCTCGTAATATCAACTCTGGGCTGGTAATAAACGATGAATTCTTCCTGAATTAATGCTCGACGCATATCCTTATCTAAGGTAAGTAACTCAGGCGTTTTAAAGTCACTTAGAGGATTGTAGACGGCGTAGCAGTTTCGACCTTTTTCTTTAGCTCGATACAGTGCAATATCAGCATGCTTAATCAGTGCTTCCATATCCGCATTGTCGTCCCCAGACTTTTCTTCTCCTAAGAATGTAATGCCGATACTCCCGGTGATGTACAGTTCATGTCCTTCAATTTCAAATGCGGCTTCGAGCATATGCAAAATCCGCTCTGCCACATCTACTGCATCTGTTACGTGTCGAATTTGAGGCAGTAAGATGGTGAACTCATCACCGCCCCACCGGGCAACCATATCACCGTCTCTAAGAACAGCTGCAACTCGAAGGGCGGCCTCTTTTAAAAGCTGGTCGCCCAACGTGTGCCCGAGGGTATCGTTGATGAGCTTGAATCGATCTAAATCAAGAAACATCACCACCAATTGATTCCCATTTCTTTGGGCATTCTTCAGGCAAAAGGAAAGCTGTTCGTTAAATAAAGAACGATT
This sequence comes from Leptolyngbyaceae cyanobacterium, assembly GCA_035285885.1. Lineage (GTDB taxonomy): Bacteria > Cyanobacteriota > Cyanobacteriia > CAKZMO01 > CAKZMO01 > JBCCWF01. Next base: position 10,818 of record JAYKJC010000041.1, read on the forward strand.
GGGAAGTTCAGTTAGCGGGTCGAAGAGTGCCCGATGGCGCATTTTTTCTTCGGTTTGCTTTCGATTTAGAGCTGCACCAATGGCTGCTGCCAGAGTAAATAAGCTCGATTCTTCATGGGACGACCATTGCCGAGTGCCTTGCCAATCGACGACGCCAATGAACCCCCAATACTGCTCGTTTAAAAATAGAGGAACGAGTAAGATAGAGACGCTTTTTTCGATCTTCACGTCGTCAGCAATACAATTTAATGATTGACTCCACGATCGACTCAACGGTTCACCCAGGGCGAGCGTCTGGTGTGCGTGAACGGCAAGACCCTGGGTAAGACTAGAACGCCAGAGATTTGCACCGTCTTCATTCGTAGTATGATAGTGATGGGATAACAGTTCTTTAAAACAGGGGATAGACGCTACGGAATATTCCTCATGAGTTGAGTATTCATATTGGAAATCGATTGGAATAGGATTTTGAGTAGGAGGAGCGTTGGATGATTCTGTTTGAGCATCAACGGGTAAGTCTGTAACAGTATCAGCAATGTCTCGACACACAAACATCGTGTCTATTTTAGCCACTTGTCCCAGAATTGAAAGGGATGTGTGAATTGCTTTTTCAAAATTGAGTTCAACAAGGAGTGTCTTGGTCGCTTGGGCGATCGCCTGGAGTAAAGTATCTCGTTTTAATACTTCAGCTTCAGCCTGTTTTTTGTGGGTAACATCCAACATATTTAATCGAATCAGTTGGCTTTCAGGTAAGTAGTAAATGGCTTGCTGATGAACCGTCTCACCCAAATCAATCTCTCGAACAAAGGAGGTTTCTTCTCTCGTCTGCACCAGGTGAACTAAATCCGTCAGGATAGGATGGTGAGTGCCTAACTGCTTAAGGTTAGGAAACTTCACCACAGATGCGGGGTTTAAGTAGGTAATGTGCCCCTTGAGATCTAGTTCGATAATCGGGTGAGGGCTCATTTCAAGAAATGAGACCAGACGCGCCATTTCTGCATCTGTCTCAGTAATGGTCATGGGTTGCTCGACCATGATGGTGTTGAAGGGATCGAAGCGCTCATCGTCAGATGCCGACTGGCTCGAATCAGAGGACTTAGGCTTCAGAAAGCAGTAATAATTGGCTCTGATCTGTCCGCCGAAGCTAATTTCATCTCCATGCCGAAGAATGTGAGATGATTTTTTGCTGCCATTGACGAATATTCCATTGGTGCTGGGTTGTCCTTTTAAGTTTCCATCCACCAGGCGGAAAACATAATCATTGCTATCGGGCACGGCGATGCGGAGCAGAATAGCGTGCTGTCTTGAAATTTCTGAGGACTCAATCACGATTGAGTTGCTAGACCATCGGCCAAGCGAATAGGTTGCCTCTTTTAATACAATTTGGCGATCGCCCGTATGGTCGTGGAGCTCTAGAACATGCTCAGGCATTTTTCTACCCCGAAGCGGTGATTAACAGAGGATAGCGATGATGCGAAGAAACCAACGCTAACGATTCCTCTCCTTATAAAAATCCCAAAATCTCATCTCACTTAACCTTTATAGCCCTACGGGCTTAGGTGCGAGAGTGTATCCCCCGCGCAGCAAAGGATACACTCTCCTTCACTGTCCTGACCTAAGTGTGTATGGCTATATACGGCCATCACTCACGACGAGAACCCCTGGAAGTTGTGCCCTCCGAGACTCTCCAACTCTATTGCTTCCTATCTATTCTTCCTAATTTATACAGCTTTCCCAAGTGATTTGTTAAATGCGATATGAGAGGAGAGACAGCCTGTTCTCGCACCACCTCTCACATTGCATTCTGGAGTTCTATGCATGACTTAAAACATCAGACACTCTTTTTTTAAGTTCGGGCACAACATTTTCGGCAAACCACTCATTTTTTTTGAACCAAAATCTATTTCTAGGAGATGGATGAGGTAAAGGTAAATATGTGGGCAGATAAGCGTTGTAGTTTTTAACCGTTGCGGTCAACGTCTTCTGCGCTGCTTCTTTAAGGTAATACCGCTGAGCATAGTGACCTACCAACAGCACAAGTACTCGATTGGTCAATCGGTCTAAAAGCTGAGAATGCCAAAGCGGGGCACACTCGCTCCTCGGAGGCAAATCTCCGGATTTTCCTTTTCCGGGGTAACAAAAGCCCATTGGCAAGATGGCAAAGTTTTCAGGGGTATAGAACTCGTGGCGGGTGACGCCCAGCCACTCACGAAGCTGCATTCCGCTCTGATCGTCCCAGGGAACTCCGGATTCGTGTACGCGTTTACCTGGAGCTTGACCAATCACGACTATTTTGCTCGCTGGGCTTGCAGCCAGAACAGGGCGAGGGTGATGAGGCAGACTTCCCTTGCATACGTCACATGCCTTGATTTGATTCAAAAGTTCTTGCATAAACCGCAGGAGGGACATTACCAGCTTACATAGACCGTAGGTTGGGCATTGCCCACCAGCCTTAACCCAGTGAAGGAGGGCGATCGCCCTCTCTCATCATCAACCTCTCACCATCAACCTCTCACCATCAACCTCTCACCATCAATCTTTCACCGTTAATCCTTCACAATCGCCGCAACAGGCCCACCTCCAGGAGGACCCTGATGCTCACTTCCACCCGACACATAAACCATCGGGTCCTGCACCACAGAGGCAACGACCGCCCCAACCACAGCCCGCGCCATGCGCGTGTGACTGACATCAGAGTCATCTAGCATCGTATGCCGACAGCCCAAAACTTCCCCAGAGGGAGACGCCTCCGCCTTCGCAAAAACGTTGACGATCGTGGCTGAAGAACCTTTGGTACTCTTCGCACTCTCAATCGCTCGCTCAACCGCCTGGGTATCCAGCGCGTGCTGCATCACGCTATGCCCGATGCAAAAGTCGCTGTGCGAATCAGGCGCATTCCCCAGCACCAAAATTTCACAATTCCGCAGTTCGACGCCCGCAGACGTAGAGGCTCTAGACGAGTAAAGGGTGTAGTTAGAGCAAATCACATCATCCGTCACTTCTTCTGGAGCGAGTTCTCCCAGCGCCAGCGCCACTCCCAGAGCTGACGCTCCGCGAGAGTACGCCATCGACTTATAGCTGTCTTGGGGGATGCTGGCGTCACTTTCTGCCTGACGGGCAGCTGTAATCAGGGGACACTTAATCTGAACAAAGTGAACGTCTTGAGGCGCGAGATTCGCCGTTGCCATGGCGTGTTTCACCCCGTCAGCGACGACCTGTGCCATCTTCACCGTGCCGATCTCCTCGACGGTGAAATCGCGGGTATGGCAAACACCCAATGCCAAACCCACATGGGGTGTCCCCGCCAATCCTTCTGTTTGTCGAGTAAACACGGTCAGATGGGGACTCAATACACCTTCCGTACCCCCCGACATGACAAACACAATTTTTTGAACCCGGTCACCGCCGATGAGAGGCGTGAGATAGTGCTGGAGCGTGGCTACGGCAAAGCCACGGGTAAAGTCATTCACACAGCCATTGCCTTCGGTTTTGCCCATAATGGCGACAATGTGTTCAGGCTGAATGGCTTGGCTTTGAATGAGGGCGTCGAGCCCGGTAACATCATCGGGGCTCTGCTGAGGTATTTTGAACACATTGACTTTCATACCCGTTTAACCGATCTGCTTAACAATGGAAGACACTCGTTGAATTCTAAGGTAAATCGGCTGCATCAATCTTTGTTGCTTGCGTCAAACATTATTACGGTTAGGAACGATAATGACAGTAAGGGCATGTCCCCAATCGTGAGCGATGGAGGAATCGTCTCATGCTAATCCTTGAACTCATCTCACCCGGCGAAACCTATCTCATCACCCAGGTTGCCGTATTAGTTTTAGCGCTGGTGCTAACCTTTGTGTGCAGATCTTCTGTTTGCAGATCTTCAAGGGCATCTTGCAGGAGGACACCCACCTTTGATGGATAAGACAGTCGTACGACGTTGGAAACGAGTGCTTGTGATGGTTCTCGTTCTTGTCACGGTAGGCGGAGGGATGGCCTTTCATCCGGCACAGGCATCGGCTCGTGTGATTCAAGAACACCTCCAGGATGGGCGCATTCTGGATAAATCATTTCGCGCGTTAACAGACAGCAACGGCTACAGTTGGCAGTTGATTGCGTTCACAGATACCCAGGCGGGCGTGACGGAGGGGCCCTATCTGCGGATGGTGGGATTTCCGGGGGCTGTGTCTGTTGACCGGGATCATCCCCTGGTGGTCTCCTTCCCGAGTGGACAGACCTTGATGCTTGATGATGTGTCGTTTCTAATCTTTAAGGACGGGCTTCTGCCCCAGGAAAATGTTGCACAATATAACATAGGTGCGGTCTTGGAGACACTTCCTTCACCCGGCTCACTCCGCCTGGCAGTTCCCGTCTTCAAACCGATTGAATCATCCCGCAATTCTTCAGAGAAATTTTCTCAGGATAGTGAACCGCTTGAGTTTAGTGTGTCCAAATCGATAGTAGCGGAATGGATCGCCATCGCTCCCTGACCTTTTTGGGTGGAGGGCTAATTTCTTATTTGAAGCACGTTATAGAAAATGCTCTATAGAGGTTCTATAGCAAAGCGATGGGACTGGGAACTCTAACTTTAGAAAACTGTTTTTAGAAAGCTATTGATAGAAAACTATTTATAGAAAACTATTTTTAGGAAACGACGCTAGAGAGCTAAATGCTAAGTAGGTGGGCGTTATTAAACTTCAGATGGCGTAGGTTGAGGTTGAAGAACGAAACCCAACGTCAGCATGGGTTACGCTACCGCTTTTCTTGAATGCCCCTTGGGCTATACCCATCCTACACAAGATTCAGCCTACCTACTTAGAAGGCTAAAGACTAGAAGGCTAAAGACTAGAAGGCTAACTGTTAAAGAGCTAGCTGAATTGTTAAAGAGCTATGAGTGATCCGATACAGAGCGCCGACATATGGGAGGCATCCATAATGCGTATGATGAGTCACAGCGGCAGAGATGCAGGTCGTGCTGATACAAATGATGATACGGATATTGGTTCAGATCGGGTTTTAGAGGTTTTATCGGTCTATGGTCCCGTTCCGTCCTGGCGGTTTGGGCGATCGCTCGGCATTGATCCCATTGGCAGAGTGCCAACCTGTTCCTTTGGGTGCGTCTATTGTCAACTGGGACGCATCGCCCACACCACAGACCAGCGTCGCATATGGGTACCTACCCCTCGAATTCTGGCGGATCTGCAAGCGTTTGAACCCTGGGATGTGGATGTCATCACCTTTAGTGGCAGCGGAGAACCGACCCTGGCTCTGAATCTGGGTGAACTGCTGCGAGAGGCTAAGGTTCTGACCCAACAAAAAACCGTCGTTCTCACGAACGGCAGCTTACTCTTTGACCCACAGGTGCGGCAAGATTTAGCGGCGGCTGATATCGTATGCGCTAAGCTCGATGCCCCATCAAGCCATATGATTCAGCTGGTGAATCGTCCGGTGTCGGGAGTCCACCTTGCTGACATCCTCGCAGGGCTCGATCGATTTCGCCAGGACTTCACGGGGCATTTCGCGATTCAGACGATGATGATTGCTCCGTGGGATGAGACTGAGCAAAACGAATATATTCACCACATTCAGCGCATTCAACCGGATGAAATTCAGCTCAACACGCCGACGCGACCGCGATCGCTCCAACACGAGATCGAAGCAAGAGGCAATCATACCGGGCAGCCCCCCTATGCATCGTTACCAATGAAAACAGTAAGCGCTAGCCATCTCACGTCATTGGCTCACCGCATTCAGCAAGCAACAACCATTCCCGTGCGCTGCGTTCCTGTGTAACAGGAATCTAACGAAAGAGGGACACATCCTTTTTGGGGTTCGTACCCAAAGGAAGATGACATTTTCAGGTGGCTTCGCACTCGGCGCTGAAATTCTAAAGAAATTCTAAAGAATATGAGAGCCTCTAAGATTTTGTTTGCCGATTCTCAGAATTGCTGAGACTCTCTTTTTTCCTTGGTGTCGGGGATTTAAGCAATCTCAAAAATTGTGGCGATCGCTACATCTCTCAGAAAGTAGCTGATAGAATATTTAAGAATCGTAACCAAAATTCACTTTTTGTTGGCAGCTTTATATATTTATGCTGCTGACGGGTGAGAACTTATTCGTACGTTATCTAGTTGGAGATCTACGCTATGACCGTAGCAATGGGACGTGCGCAAGCCAATCGAGGATGGTTCGACGTTCTCGATGACTGGCTGAAGCGCGACAGATTTGTCTTTGTTGGCTGGTCTGGCCTACTGCTTTTCCCCTGCGCCTATA
>JAYKJC010000042.1:0-9332 GCA_035285885.1 Leptolyngbyaceae cyanobacterium
CGCATAAGAGGATTCTCAACCAGAACAATGCGATCGCGCCCTTCGTGTTTTGCTTTATATAGAGCTTGATCCGCAATATTCAACAGCTCCAACGCCGTGTGTTCTTTCGGCACTAACGACACCAGACCCACCGATGCCGTAATGGACGGAAGAATCTTGCCTGCATGTTGGAGTCGCAGTTGACGGATGACGCTGCACAGATCACTCAATCGCCGCTGGGCGATATCCGCAGAGGTTTCGGGCAACACAATCACAAATTCTTCGCCCCCATAGCGACAGACCAAATCACACACCCTGACTTGATTGCTCATGAGCTGACTAAATTCTCGGAGCACCTTGTCTCCTGCGGCGTGACCATAGGTGTCGTTAAATTGCTTGAAGTGATCAATGTCGAGCAGGGCAATACTAATGGAGGTTTCCTGACGGTTAGCCCGGTGAACCAGTTGTTCGAGCGCTTCTTCCAGGTATCGACGATTAAACACACCTGTCAGCTGGTCTCGAATGCTCCTTTCTTCGAGTTGGTCTCGCATTTTGATGTTGGCGATCGCCAAAGCAATGCGTTCAGCAATTGTATCAATCAGCGATTGCACCTCAGGCGTCAACGTCCCATCCGCAAAGCCTCCCCAGTAGAGCAGTCCGTGGGTGATGCCTTGGGCGGTGAGGGGTTTGCACATGTGAGACATGCTGCCCGATGGCGATCGCAGGTGGTGACAGCTAATTCCCTGGGCATGACCGTCATGAAAACAGTAGGACTTACCCAGTCGCAACGCCCAGCAGTCACAGGTCTTAAAAATCGGCGTACTCAACAGCAGCCCGTCATTCCACCCCGATACGCAGTCGAGCATTCCACTTCGCTCATCCAGTGAATAGATAATTCCGGAGCAGTCTGGGAAGAAAGCAGAAAGGATGGTTTGGGCGATCGCATACACTTCATCAACCCTGAGACAGGTTTGCAATCGCGTGTTCAGCTCATCCAGAAGCGTAATTTCTCGATGACGTTGCTTGAGATACTGATGTTCAGCGGTCAGAGCCTCTCGTCGAGCATTAATCGCTGTTACATCCCGAATAGAATACACAAACATCTGTTGCTGTTCGGTGACCATGACAACGCAGTCCACGGAGAGACAGTTGCCCACTACCGATTCATCTTGAGCCGAAGAAAGCGTAAATTCAGTATCTCGAAATAACTCGCCTTCAAAGGTATTAGAACATTGACAGAGGGATTCGAGGGGAATGGGTTGGAGCAGTAGGTGAGTCAGTAATTGTCCCTTTAGAGATGCCTTGGGCCAACCGAGGAAGATCCGAGCTGCCGAGTTTGCTAACAAAATACATCCTTCTGCATTCGTCACTAAAACGCCATCGATCAGACTATTGAGAAGGCGATCGCAATCAATTGGAGAGGAAGTCAGTTCGAACATTGACGATTTCACAGAGTTGAACGTTTGAACCATAATCTGGTGCTCACCCATCGGTGATGTTTCATTCTCCCATAGCCAAAAAATGAATGACTCACAACACAACCTATCTAGAGCGGTGTGCAAATGGATGAAGCATAGGCAAGGGGCTTGAGCCCCTTGTTCACGGGGTGATTTTGTACTTGATCCATTAGCAAATCGCTATACCGTGATCGAAGTGACGTTACCGCTTAGGCTTGTTGAATTGACGATTCATTGACGGTTCCCGTTTGAGAAATGAGAAATCAATGACAGATAGTTCTCGGTCGATCGTGTCATCTTCGACCATGACCGACAGCAGACCTCGTTCAACCCGACTGTCTGTGGCGAATACCTGAGATTCGATCAAGGTATATCAACAAATTACCCAAATCTCCTGAGTTTTGCTCAACATCCGGGTGGTGCGGCCAACGGGCTTTAATCCGTGATGTGTCTGTGATGTGACTCTAATGGGGCTGTCATAGGGCGGTGCGACGCATGGCTGAATCAACTCTTAAAATCCAGTTGCAAACGCTTACATTTCTCTCTGGGAAGCAGGTGGGTTACCATTAGGTTTAGCGCGATCGCCCAAGTGTGATGTATCCTATACGCTAGATGTAGAGCATTTCACCCACAACCCGTCAATTCTATCAGCATCGTTAATGATCCGTGAAAAGCAACCGCTATTTTGAAAGTATCGCGTAAAATATCGGGCGAGTCTACTTGATGAAATGCTGCTTTTCTGGACGTGAGTTACGGTTAACAACCTACAGCTTGAATGCACAGCCAAATTGGTCAAAGAAAGTCAATTTAGCCAGTATTTTCTCAATTGTTTATGATTTCGAGGGTCGTTCCTATGACTATCATTCCATCACTTCAAAATCGTTCATCCTCTGTTGACATTCAGGAGTTAATGAGACGATTGATTCGGTGCCCGGTGCATCCGTTGATGGCAAGTGCATTGATCACTGGAATGGCGATCGCCGCTTCAGGAACCCCTGGATTAGCATCATCCCTATCATTCAACACTCGTGAATCCAATACTCCTGAACTTTCTCAGGAGACCCATCCGACACTTATTAGCCAGTTGCCTGGCCCCATCACCCTTCAGCGAGACGATAGTGGCAATGCTGTTTCAGCGCTCCAGCGACGCCTGGCCGAACTAGGGTTTTATAATGGCCCCATTTCCGGTTTCTTTGGCGAGTTGACTGAATCTGCTGTGCGGGATTTTCAGGCGAGTCGAGGGTTGACTGCCGATGGTGTGGTAGGGGCATCGACCACGGAGGCGCTCCGCAGTGCCCCTTCTTCCACTCTTTCTACGGTCTCTCGTTCAGCCGGTGGCTTAACCATTGGCTCAACGGGCAGTGAGGTTCGTCAAGTGCAAACTCGGCTCACCGAACTGGGCTTTTATTCTGGGCCTGTGACGGGGTTCTATGGAGAATTAACAGAATCCGCTGTGCGTAACTTCCAGTCCTCTAACGGACTTACGGTGGATGGTGTCGTTGGGCCAGCCACGCTTTCAGCCATTCAGCAGGGGCGACAGAGCTCCACTAGTTCAGCGCCCGATCCAAACGATGGCATTCTTGAGCAAGGAGAAACCGGGCCAGCGGTTGCCGATCTGCAACGACGGTTAAGCAGCTTAAACTATTACAACGGGCCGATAGACGGTGATTTTGGTCGTCTGACAGCCGATGCAGTGCTTCGATTTCAGCGTGCCCAGGGGTTAGTTGCCGATGGGGTGGTTGGGCCTGCAACGCTAGCCGCCATCAGTCGTGTCGAAAGTGGTTCGACTGGCGTATCGAGTCGTCCCGTGGGCAATACATCAGGAGCCGTGTCTACCGCATCATCTCAAGGCGCAGTTGTGAGACAACCCTCCGTGACATCGACTCCCCCTAGAACTCAAACGACCGCGTTTCCGGTCATTTCCTCGAATCCATTTCCATCCGCAGGGGGAACGTCAATTCCGTCAGGTGCTTCGACAGCCAGCCCTGAAGCGGTTATGGCTTTACAGCGCAATTTGGCGAATCAGGGCTTTTACAACGGCCCAATTGACGGGGTGATGAGCTTTGAGACTCAGCAGGCGATCGCCGCCGCCCGTAGCGCTTATGGAGTCGATAGTACTGACTTTGACGCTGGCAATCCACTCTAGAAACGTACAGCAATTCTCATTATGGAAATTCAATGGGCAAAACGGTCGCTTGCGGTGACCGTTTTGCCCCTATCTATACAAGTGAGCGCCGATAGGGCGCGAAGTCTTTCAAAATGAGAATTGCTGAGAAACGTACGTTTTCTGTTCAAGGAGATTTTGGGTGCATGTCGTGCACCCAAAATCTTTTTATGGAGCTTCTTTATGGAGCTTCGACTGTCAATGGTTCTGATGCCTTAACCATCATAGCCTTGACCATCTTTCGGGTTCGCACAAGATTAGGAATCCGCTGCATCGGAGTGGCAGGCAGAACAGGCGTATGCACGGGCTCCTGGCTCGACTTCGACTGTTGATGGTGCTTCTGGAGATACTCAATGGCCGTTCCAAGTGCTTGTCGGACGATGGGTTCGGGTTCAGATCCCTGCATAAGCTGGAAACAGCCTAGCGCATCTGCGACCGGCCAGATTGAGTCGTCAACAGTATGCTTATCCGAAGCATGATTATTCGGTACCTGACGCTGTTGATGGGCATGGCGAATGACGAAACGGGTCACGGTACGAATGGCAATCAAGCGATTGACGGCGTTGGGGTGGGTCAAGTCAGTCAGCCATTCATCAAATGGCCGAGGACGAGTCGCTGTACTGGATACAGATGATGATGGCCGGGTTCGCGTTTTGTCCCAAAGTAAAAATCCGAGTAAGGCAAGGGAGCCCATGCCCTGCGCAATCATGGCCAAGGTCAGCCAGGGGGATTCAGATGCCTGTACAACGGTAATCGTTCCATAGGTTCCTATGAAGACACCGACTCCAGCAGAAAGCCCAACCCATAGAGATCGATGGTGCTTCCAGGTGCGGCTCTTGCGCAACCGTTTCACCCCCAGCCGACGCTCCTGCCCCAGATACAAGACGGTTCCTGTGACACTGGCGATCGCCAAAGCCACGGCAAACTGCCAGTTCCACACCAACAATGCCATCCCAACGCCAGACACCGTTGCCCAAGAGCGTACGCCTTGGGATGCGGGTGTTGCCATGGCGGCAGATTTAACAGGGGGAATCGCATTGCGACGTAAAGACATAGGTGTGAAACAGGGTGAGGGAAGGACAGAATTCGATGCAAATCAAACGGAAATCAATCAACACGGATCTTCAATCAACACACATCTAAAGGGAGAATTCGAAATCTCGCAATAGGCGATCGCCAGCAAAAAGTCCTGATCGATCGTCTTACCAACCGATGGCGGACTCCAACACCTAATAGACTCTAATCACTGGCTCAGGTATCAGTCAAAAATCACTGAACGTATGGCACCCTTTCGGTTGCCTGTCGATCATAGGTTTGCCTTTCAATCATAGTAAAAGGTGACGATCGTTATCAATGCTCGTAATCCTTTCCAGAACCATAGATCCAAGCATCAACCCAACGGTTCCACGTGTACGGCTGTTTATCAGAAAAAAGATATGGCTGAATAGCCTGGGCGATCGCCGCAAGCCCTGTATAGATTCCCAAACTAATGTAGTGCCGACTCCATTCGAGCAATTCCCATATTCCAACATACGGAATAATGCTGAGCCCCAACAGCGGAAACCTCAGCGACGTTTGCATCAACGCCCGCGTCAGCGGCCAAAACTGAATGACATCCTGAAGAAATGGCTTCAGGACAGGTTCTCCCAGTTGCTCCATCGCTTCGAAGACGCCGGACAATAGCGCATTAATCTGATTTGGAGGAGGCGTTTGAGAAAGCCGAACACTCATGGATCGTTGAAAGAGCCACGTTACGGACACGTTCGGCTGATACGGCTGGATTAGCGCCAGATCGGTTTTCGTCAAACAGTCGTCTTCAAGTGCTTCATGAATGGCGGTGGTGATGCGAGAAAGATGACGCACCATCGCCCCAAATCCACCGAAACTCAGGGGAGATTGATTGCCGCTGCTGTCCCCAATCGCAACGAAGCGGTTCCACGGCAGTTGCAACGGACTGTCTCGATAGCATGGAAAAAATCCAAACAATGCTCGCTTGATGTCAAGATCCTCCCGTGAGCAGTGTTGGTACTCAGGCAATAACGTCCAATAGTCTTCAAACAGCGCTTCTAAACTGAGACGCTCAGGATGAGCATCAACATATGTAAAGAGATACGTCGTGCGTCCATCCTTTGCTGGAAAGGCTTCCCAAAAATATTGGCAGTTGTTCTGAATGGAGGTGATTGACGCAAACAGGTCACCTGTTTCAGCGTCTGACTGCTGAATCGGATAGCCCTCTGCACAAGTTCCCACTACCAGACAGACGGAATCCGGTTGCTGACCCTGCCGTGCCTGTCGAGCAATCGGAGAAAAATGCCCCATGGCATCGATGACTAACCGTGTTGTTAATTCGGTTGCTAACTCGCTACCGGATGGCTCAACGATTTGAGACCCCTCCCTTGAAGCATTTCTACTTGAGGAATTGCCAGGGGAGAGGTTTCGTGACTCAATGCGAAGACAGACTCCATTTGGACAGACTGTGGCTTCCTTAAACGAGGTGTATTCCAGCAGCGTTCCGCCCGCTTGAATAAATTTTTGCTTCAGGGTTGCCAGCAATTGAACGGGGTCAACGCCGATATTCAGCACATCATCAACCCAAATCTCAATGCCTTTATGAAATGCAACGCGTCCGGGATTATAGGCTGTGGCGATCGCCCCTTCCAGTTCTTGCTGTGACAATAACCCCAAGGTTCGAAAAACTTCTAGCTCTTTTCGAGAAATATTCCACTCTTGTTCCCGACCTTTTAGCTCCCCCCGTTCAATCAGTGCAACCTTCCACCCCCGCTGGGCTAAGGCTGCGCCGAGGAAAATTCCCAACGTTCCACCGCAGATCACAACATCCCATTCAATCTGCGCCAAATCATCCGCACTAGGATGAACCACAGCCGTTGAATCGATATCGCCATTTTTATACTTTGCCCAGAGCCCATCAGCTTTCCGAAGTCCGCTTAAAACATCGTTTGGAAGGCGTGATAGCTGTTGTTCCGTTAACGTCATGATTGTAAAAAGTCCCACCTGCTTTCGCATTGTTGGATCAAGAAGGTGAAAATTTCAAATGTTCGACAGAAGATTCAGGAGATTCAATCCCGCAATCATGACGCATTCGCCGCAGACATTCATCTGTCAATCGCCGATTAATTAGGGCAGGATGAGGTTGTCAGAACCTTCTATCACTCGTGCCGACTCAATGCGATCGCCCTGCTGAATTTGGTCTACAACATCCATGCCATCCGTCACTTGACCAAACACAGCGTACTCACCGTCCAGAAAATTCAATCTGGCAAGGGCAATGTAGAACTGAGAAGACGCCGAATCAGGAAATTGCGATCGCGCCATTGCAACCGCTCCCCGCTCATGGGTCAACTCAGGAGGTTGGCTAATCCCCGCAGTTGAGAAGGTTTGGCTATACACAGGTAAATCAGCCCCAGCAGGTTTGATTTCAAGCGGAATATACCGTTGCGACGAGGTTTCTGGGTCAATGTACCCTCCAGTTCCAAGCTGCTCAATCGGAACAGATGGATTCGTACTTTGAGGGTCGCCACCTTGAACAACAAAGGGTTGAGGTTCACGAACGACACGATGAAACGCAACACCGTCGTAGACTCCCTTTTGAACCAGATCAACGAAGTTCCCTGCGGTAATCGGTGCATCGGCTCCATTCACTTCGATCGTAATCGTCTCGCCTTTAACCACCATGGCGACGGTTGCTGTTCCCTCCAGACGAGGAAGCCCTTGCCCAACATCGCTTTCAGCCTCCGGAGGTGTAGACGAACATCCCGCTAGCACCATACACCCAACGATGACTAAGCTAACAACCCACGTTCGAGTACTCGATATGATTCCAGTTGTTTGAACCATTTTTTGATACCTAGTTTTTGATACTTAAAGTTGAAAGGCGCGGCCTATCGTTCGATCGTTCCTCATCAAGCGTAACCGTACATGCATCAGTACTGTTTTCAATCCATCAGCCCCCACGAACTGCCCACCCTGGTTGACTGACAAAAGTTCTGGCTCAGGTTCGCGTTGAGCAGAGAGTATACCCAAGGGGCACGAGTAGCCCAAGGGGCATATAAAGAAACGCGTAGCGTCTCCGAAGGAGTTAACCCAACATCGGCAATGGTTTCGATGGGTTCCGCCAGTGCTAATCCATCCTACAGCAGAATAAGGGTTTCGAGAGTTTTGTCAGTCCATCAGATGCCCACCTCTAGATGCAACATTTGGATGCATCCTCAGTCCAATCAGCTTACTCCCTCAAGATGCCGTATAGCCTTGCAATTAGCAGTCTTTTGGGCATGGACGCTGCTCAGACTCGATAAGATGCCAGCATAACCCACTCCGTGAATAGGGGAGAATCTCCACGGTTGCCACATTTAGAGTTCTATAGAGTCTTACTAAGGATCTAGAGTCCTTCTAGGGGAACGTTGAGAAATCGAGCAAGCGCTGCACCTTGATTTTCCAAATCAGCGAGCGCCATTGGCCGCCCGACCTGGCTGATCGGCACATTAATACTGCCTTTAATGTTCAAATAGAGGGCACGTTTGGGATTTAATCCTTCCCTAATTTCGGCTCGGATTGATCGAACATCTTCAAGCGGATATTCCACATCAACAATCCGATCCTTTCCCAAAAATCCCCATCGAAAAATCTTTACGATGCCACGTTCTTTATCAAATCTGTTGTAGCCTCCACCCACGTTCAACGCAATAATGACCCACAGATAGCTGGAGAGCAATAAAGCCATCAGTCCGTAGAAGCCCATGGCCACCCCTTGCGGAATGAAGACTAACTCGGTGGGGCTGGAAAATGGCAACAGATTAACGTGCAAATAGCTAGACAGACTCGCGAGCGAGAACCCAATTCCCCCGACGAGTACAACGGATGCCCACCAGTAGTTACTTAGGCGACGAGCACCAACAATTTTTTGCTCGAAAACCATATCCTGGACACGAGACTCGTTATTTTTATTACTCATTGATGCAGTTGGAGACATAAGTTCACTGAAATCACTTCAAAACGACGCAAGAGAAACACCGCAAGAAAGACAATGCAAGAGAAACAAGTGTGCAGGAAAGACTTTTTTACATTTTTGTAACATCGAGAAATATTATGAGATGGATACCCCCAATCGGGGCTCTCTGTCTGAGACGTGACAGTGTTCAGACTTTTTGCCTCTAAGAACAATCCGAATAATCGCCGCCTACGGGCGTAAGGAAACCGTGGAAACCCTTATTCAATAGGAAAAATGGGACATGGCAGATATTCCTTCGAGTGTCAGCTCTGTACTTTGTTTGCCCTTAGTTTTCCCTTATGGTTAATGGCTCAGGAATCCTATTCTCCTATCAAGTGTCGAGTTATGAGAAGCACATAACGGATTGTAAAATTTTAAGTATCTCCCTATCATATAGAAACGTTGGAAACTTGAGTCTTACGGATGAAAGTGGTCTTGGCAACTCGTTAAGGCTTTCTGCGGTAGACGGTTTTTGATAGATTTCAACGTAGGGATTCGAGACATCGCTTTTTGTCTCGACTGTATTGCCCACGCCTCTATAAAAAGATATGGGTAAATGCACGCACTATTTGCTTGAACGTGATATTAAGAGGTTATGACATGACCGTAGCAATGGGACGTGCGCAAGCCAATCGAGGATGGTTCGACGTTCTCGATGACTGGCTGAAGCGCGACAGATTTGTCTTTGTTGGCTGGTCTGGCCTACTGCTTTTCCCCTGCGCCTATA